>JBBIIR010000095.1:0-7688 GCA_037446455.1 Hydrogenophilales bacterium
CACATCCTCGAAACGGCCCTGCTTGGTCTTCACCACCAGATAGTCTCCGCCGGCCTGCGCGCTCAGGCTGAGCAGCAGGGCGGGAAGCAATGCGAACCAGCCGCGCATGTCGGGCTCCTCTTGTCGGGGACGCTTACTGTAGCCCGCGCGGACGGCGGGCGCATTGGTATGGATGGCCGGGGTAGGCGGGGCGGCAGGCGAAATCGCCGCCGCGCGCATCCCCCTCAGCCGAACAGCAGACCGTTCACCCGTCTGACGAAGCCGGCCGGATCGGCCAGCTGGCCGCCGTCGAGCAGCACCGCCTGGTCCAGCAGCAGGCCGGCGAGTTCGTCGAAACGCTCGCCGTCCTCGCCTTCCAGGCGTTTCAGCAGGGGATGGCCCAGGTTCACTTCCAGGATGGGCTGGGTATCCGGCACTTGCTGGCCCATCTGCTTCAGCATGCGCGCCAGGTTGGCGTTCATGTCGCCCTCGTCGGCCACCAGGCAGGCGGGGGATTCCACCAGGCGGTGGCTGGCGCGCACATCCTTGGCGCGGGACTCCAGCGACTTCTTCAGTCGTTCCAGCAGAGGCTTGGCGGCTTCCTCGGCCTGGGCCGGTTCTTCCTTGTCCTCGCCTTCGGACTGCACGGCGGCCAAGTCCACCTGGCCCTTGGCCACGGAGGCCAGGGATTTGCCGTCGAACTCGAACAGGTTGGACACCAGCCATTCGTCCACCCGGTCGGTGAGCAGCAGCACCTCCACGCCCTTCTTGCGGAACACCTCCAGGTGCGGACTGGCCTGGGCGGCGGCCAGGGTGTCGGCGGTCAGGTAGTAGATCCTGTCCTGGCCTTCCTTCATGCGGCCCAGGTAGTCGGCCAGGGAGACGGATTCCTCGTCGGCCTGGGTGGAGCGGAAGCGCAGCAGCCTGGCGATGCGCGCCTGGTTGGCGTGGTCCTCGCCGACGCCTTCCTTCAGCACCTTGCCGAAGTGTTCCCAGACCTTGGCGTAATCGTCCTTGCGGTTCTCCGCGATGTCGTCGAGCAGGTCCAGGGTCTTGCGCACGCAGCCGCCGCGGATCATCTCCATGTCGCGGGTTTCCTGCAGGATTTCGCGGGAGACGTTGAGCGGCAGGTCGGCCGCGTCGATGACCCCGCGCACGAAGCGCAGGTAGGCGGGCATCAGCTTGCGCGCGTCCTCCATGATGAAGACCCGCTTCACGTAGAGCTTCACGCCGGTCTTGGCGTCGCGGTCCCACAGGTCGAAGGGGGCGTGGGCGGGCACATAGAGCAGGGCGGTGTAGTCCTGGCGGCCTTCCACCTTGACGTGGGTCCAGGCCAGGGGATCCTCGTAGTCGTGGCCGACGTGCTTGTAGAAGGCCTTGTACTCGTCCTCGGTGATGTCGCTCTTGGCCCGCGCCCAGAGGGCGTTGGCGCGGTTGACGGTCTCGCTCTCGCCCTTCTCGCTGGTGAATTCCACCGGGATGGCGATGTGGTCGGAGTATTCGCGGATGACGGATTTCACCCGCCAGTCATCGAGGAATTCCGCTTCGTCGGCCTTCAGGTGCAGCACGATCTCGGTGCCCCGCTCCGACTTCTCCACGGTCTCCAGGGTGTAGTCGCCGCTGCCCGCCGACTCCCAGCGCACGCCGTGTTCCTGGGTGAGGCCGGCGCGGCGGGTGGTGAGGCTGACCCGCTCGGCGACGATGAAGCTGGAATAGAAGCCGACGCCGAACTGGCCGATGAGCTGGGCGTCCTTCTGCTGGTCGCCGGTGAGCTTGCCGAAAAACTCGCGGGTGCCGGACTTGGCGATGGTGCCGATGTGCTCGATCACCTCCTGGCGGCTCATGCCGATGCCGTTGTCGCGCAGGGTGATGGTCTTCGCTTCCTTGTCGATGCTCACCCGGATCTTCAGTTCGGGGTCGGACTCGTACAGGGCCGGATCGGACAGGGCCTCGAAGCGCAGCTTGTCGGCCGCGTCGGAGGCGTTGGAGATCAGCTCGCGCAGGAAGATTTCCTTGTGGCTGTAGAGCGAATGGATCATCAGGTGAAGCAACTGCTTCACCTCGGCCTGGAAGCCCAGGGTTTCCTTGGCGGCGGTGTCGGTCATGGCGAAAAAACTCCCCAGTTGAAAAACCTGGGCATAAATGGGGCTGCCCACACAAGCTTCAAGTGGCCCGACGGCCCATCACGCCTCACGCCTCACGCCTCACGCCTCACGCCTCACGCCTCACGCCTCACGCCTCACGCCAACAGCTCCGGCGCGGGCCGACCGATCAGATAGCCCTGCGCATAGTCGATGCCGATATCCCGCAAGATGGCGAGGGTGGCCTCGTCCTCCACCAATTCGGCGATGGTGTACTTGCCGAAGCCCTTCACCGCGTCGTTCATGGCTTTCACGAACACCACATCGTCCTGGTTGTGGAGCAGGCCCTTGACGAAGGAGCCGTCGATCTTGACGAAATCCACGGGCAACTCCTTCAGGTACTGGAAGGAGCTGTAGCCGACGCCGAAATCGTCCAGGCCAAAGGCGCAACCCAGGCCGCGCAGCTGCGCCATGATGCGGGTGGCGCTGGAGAAATTGGCCAGGGCGGCGGTCTCGGTGATTTCCAGCAGCAGCCGGCCGCCGTCCACGCCATGCCTGGCCAGGGCTTCCTTTATCGTTTCGTAGGCCATGTCGTCGTCGAAACTGCGGCTGGACAGATTGAGCGCCACCTTGACATCCCCGCCCCGCCCGGCGACGAAGGCCACCACCGCCTTGATCACCCAGCGATCGATACGGCGGATGAGGCCGGTACTCTCGGCCACGTCGATGAACAGGCCGGGCGCCACCAGGGCGCCATCCCTGCCCTTCAGGCGCAGCAGCGCCTCGTAATGGCCGACGCGCCCGCTGGCGATGTTCTGGATGGGTTGGAAGAACAGGACGAATCGTTCCTCGTCGAGAGCATGCTCCACTTCGGCGCGCCAGTGCGCCCGCCGTCCGGCCTGCTCGTGATAGGGGTCGTCGCCGGAATACAGATGCCAGGATCCGTGCCCCTTGGCGCGCGCCTGGGTGAGGGCGATCTGGCCATTGGCCAGCAGGTGGTCGGCGTCTCCGCTGGATTCGTGGAACAGCACGATGCCGGCGCAGGCCGACAACCGGCTCCCGATGCCGCTGTCGCCCTCGCCCCCCGAATAGGCGATGGGCTGATTGATGCCGCGTGCCAGAACGATGGCCTCGGCCGAGCTGATGCCGGCGAACACCATGGCGAAATCGTCGCCGCCCAGACGCGCGCTCAGGACCGGCCTGGGCTGCAGATTCTCGATATGCCGCGCGAAACCCTGCAATACGCGGTCGCCATCCTCGTGGCCGACGGATTCGTTGACCGCGCGGAATTCGTCGATATCGCAGAGGATGAGGACCCCCTTGGCGCCATTGGCGAGAAGGCTGTCGAGCTCGCGCTTGAAAGCGCGCCGGTTATATAGGCCGGTGATGCTGTCATGCTCGGCCAGCACGGTGAGGCTGCGTTCCACCTGCCGGTAGTCCGTCACGTCCAGGCCCACCGAGAGATAGGCCTTCTCGCCGCGCGGATCGTCCAGGCATGAATGAAACCAGACCACATCTCTCTCCACGCCGTCCGGGCGGGAAAAACCGCTTTCGCTGTGGGCGACGTCGCCCATGTCAATGCGCTCGATCAGCGCGGTGAAATGCTCTCGCTGCTGGCCGGTCATGAACAAGTCTGGAAACGAATGCCCAATCAGTTCGTCGGTCTCGTGGCCACTGGCATCGACCGCATGCACGTTGGCCAAGCGAATGAGCAGATCGCGGCCATAAGTGAGGATCAGCACCGGCGCGGTATCGAGCAGGCCGGCAATGAAATCGCGCTCCTGCTCCAGTTGGAAAGCCTGGTCCTTCAGCGACGTGGCGTACTCCCCGGACAAGGCGTGTAGTTCCTCGAGCTTGTCGGCGAGGGCATGCGTCAGCCCGGCCAGATCGTCAACCTCGTCGCGTACATGGACCACGCGGTCGTTGGCCGGCAATGCGGCCCGCGCCCGGTCATAACGGCCCTCGCCCAGTAAAGGCAAGGCGCTCATGGCCTGGTTGAGACGATTCATGGTGGGTCGCAGCAAGAGGTAGAGCAGGCCCAAAGCGAGCACCAGAATGAAACCGCCCAGGAGCAGGCTGGAACGCACCGCCTCGGTGAGTTCCCTCTTTTCAGCGGTAACGTCGACAATGGCAAGAAAATTGACCGCGTCGCTTCCCCGCTGTGGGGCGTTGAGGCGAAACAGGAGGAAATTGCGGTGTTCCCGCTCGGCATGGAAGACCTCACCGCCTTCCTCATCGACCCGCAGGGAACGCACCAGATCCTCGAAAGCCGCGCCGCCGCTGACCGAGATGAGGTTGCCCAAAGGCGTGTCTTTGCCCTTCGTGTCCAGCACGGCCAATTCAGAGCCCGACAGGCGCCTGAAATCGAGGATCAGTTCCTGCAGGCCCGCCGACATGATCACCGTGCCTACGTAGATGCCCCGTTCCACCAGGGGAACCGCGGTCATGTATAGACAGCGTGGCTTGCATTCGAGTCGGTGGCTGGGCGTTTCGCCGTGCATGGCCTCGCCCGCCAGGCGCGGAACATGGGCGCCGGCATCCGCCATGCCCCAGTCACCCAGTACGCCGCCATCCGGCAGCAGGAAGGCGACACGATCCAGACCATGCGTGAGATTCAGATCCGACCAGAATGGCTCGAACACCCGCGCCAAGGCGGCTTTGTCCCCCTGTTGCAAGGCCGCGCGCACGCCGGGCAGATCCCCGACCAGGGTGCCCAGGGCCTGAAGGCGCGCGGACTGGTGCTGAAAGAGACGGCCCAACAGATCCACGGAACGCACTTGCCGCTGGGCCAGCGCGGCCTGCTGGCGTTCATCCAGTGTGCGCAAGGCCAGCCCAGTGAAGGCGGCGGTGATCACGGCCAGGGAAAGGCCCGCGAACAGCAGCACCTTGATGCGAATGCTCAGGAATATATTCTTGTGACCGACAGACATCGTCGCCGCCTTCTCAAATCAACGTTCCACAGCGCATTGTTTTCTTTCCGAGGACCTTGTCCCGCCGGCGCGGCATGCCATGCTCAGAAACGCCACGCGGCCTGCATCAGCAGCATGTTCCACTTCCTTTTCATGCCGGCGGCTGGGTTGTCGACCAGGGCCAGCCAAGCCGCGCCATCGACGTGGTGCAACTCCGCGGAAAGGGCGAGAGCGCCCATGTCCCTGCGCACGCCCAGAACCCAATCTTTGGCATAGCGCGAATGGTCGGGCAATCCCAGAGGCTTTCCGAACGAAGAACCATCCTTGTCGTCCTTGTCCAGATAGAGCACATCGTAGCGCGCGTAAGCCTGCCAACCGGATGGCAGGCGACGCGTCGCCTGCACGTACCAGGCCTGGGTGGCGTTGTCCTCGAACGTGATGAAGGGGCCGTAATCTCTGGCCTTGATGGTCGTCTCGGAATACTCCGCGGTCAGCGACCAGTCCTCGCTGTTGTGTTCCAGGGAAACCACCCAGATGGGCAGCCGATGATTTCCAGCCGCAAGGTCCTGGGTAAACGGGTTGGGGCCGAGCGGTCCTCCAGGCTTGTAATCCATGCGGAACTCGCCCATGGAAAGGCCGGCGCGCCAACGGCCGTCCGCCGAGTCCAGACTGGCCTGGCCCAGCCAGGAAGTCTTGCCCTTGAAGTGTCCGAGTCGGTCCAGCAACATGAATACCAGCTCCAGCTCCTTATCATCCACCTCCGGCCGCAAGGCGCTGATCTGCCAGGAAAGTCCGCCGGCACCGCCAGAATGATCGCCATAGAGGGAAACGCCAGGCGCGGCCAGATAGAAATCCCGGATGCGGTCGAGGTAGATCGACTGCGGCATGAGGATGCCCGGCCGGGTGTGGGCCACGTCGCGGGTGGTGTTATGGAAGCCGATGGGGTTCTTGATCTTGCCCAGGCGCATGCCCACACGGTCTTCACCGTAAGTCAGGAAGGTGTGATCGATGAAACCGTAATCGAGGCGCGGATCGCCGTCGTCGGCGTCGCCGGCCCAACGGGCCAGCGCCTGAGCGGACACCAGCCAGTCCGGAGCGGGTCGCCAGGACAGATTGACGCCCATCTCGCGCATATCCCAGGCCGTCTTGTCGGCGCTGTCGCCGCCGACGTTGTTGTCGCTGCTGCGCACCACCGCCTGACTGAGAAAACCATGCAGCTGCAGGCCGTCGCCCAGCTCCTGGGCGCTGGCGCTGGCGCCGGCCAGCGCCCAACAGAGCAGGGACGCACCCCACCTAGTCGAGGTTGAGAATCTTGACCTGATCATGAGTCTTCACCTTCCTGACGTAACCGATGGCGCCGGGTGTGGAGGCCACCTTGGCCAACATCTCTTCCTCGCTGGAGACTTCACCCGGAGCCTGCGCAATGCCCGAATACACCAGCCGGTCCCAGGACTGGCGCAGTTGATAGGGGAACAGATTGAGACGTTCCTTGCAGAGCGCCCCATGTGTTGGGTGTTGATCGGCGAGGACGAACACCTTGATCGGCTTCCCATCCGGCCACTTCACCTGGCGCATGCCGAATATCGCGCGGGCCGAGGCCACCGATAAGGTCGACTGGGACACTTCCTTGTGGGCGATGAGGTGGACCGCCAGCGCGGGCCCGGCCATGGCCAGAGCCAGGATCAGCAAGCCGATTCGGCGTTTCATGGCATGGACAACGGCCTGCGCGACGGGTCGCCGAACCGTCACTTCAGACCCAGCACGTCCCGCATGTCGAACAAACCGCTCTTTCTGCCGGCCAGGAAGCGGGCCGCGCGCAGCGCGCCGAGGGCGAAAGTCATGCGGCTGCTGGCCTTGTGGGTGATTTCCAGGCGCTCGCCGACGCCGGCGAAGAGGACGGTGTGATCGCCGACGATGTCGCCGCCGCGCAGCGTGGCGAAACCGATGGTCGAGGCATCGCGTTCGCCGGTGACGCCCTCGCGGCCATACACGGCGCAGGACTTGAGATCACGCCCCAGGGCGGCGGCGACCACCTCGCCCAGCGCCAAGGCGGTACCCGAGGGGGCATCGACCTTGTGGCGATGGTGGGCCTCGACGATCTCGATGTCGAAGCCCTCGTTCAGCACGCGCGCGGCCGTGTCCAGCAGGCGCAGGGCCAGGTTGACGCCGACGCTCATGTTGGGGGCGAAGACGATGGGGATGCTGTTCGCCGCCGCGGCGATGGCCGCCTTGCCGGCGGCGTCGAAACCCGTGGTGCCGATGACCAGGCCGACTCCCTTGCGCGCGCAGATCTCCAGGTGGCGCAGGGTCGCCTCCGGCCGCGTGAAGTCGATGAGCACGTCGGCGCCGTCGAGCGCCTCGGCGACACCCTCGCGGATGTTCGCGCCCAGATGCACGCCGATCAGTTCACCGGCGTCGCGCCCCAGGCAGGGACTGCCCGTGCGTTCCAGGGCGGCGGCGAGGCGCAGGTCGCCGGCGCCGGCCACCGCCTCCAGCAAAGCCCTGCCCATGCGGCCGGAAGCCCCGGCGATGGCTACTCTCATCATCCTTGATTCCTCGGTTGAACACGTCCGAAGGCGCGGCTGTGCGGGTGTCTGGCGCGAAGCGACGACGCCGCGGGGTCGTTCCCCGCAAGGAGGCGCGACAAAGCCAGGCGCCCGCACAGACGCGAAAGCGGGCGTGTAGCGGGCTCACCCAAATGGTGAACCGCGTCGAAGGC
>JBBIIR010000096.1:0-7654 GCA_037446455.1 Hydrogenophilales bacterium
AACCGGAAGGAGGCCCTCGACCACGTGCTGCTGTTCGGGCCGCCCGGCCTGGGCAAGACCACCCTGGCGCACATCATCTCGCGGGAGATGGGGGTGAATTTGCGTCTGACCTCCGGACCCGTGCTGGAACGGGCCGGCGACCTGGCCGCCCTGCTTACCAACCTGGAACCCCACGACGTCCTCTTCATCGACGAAATCCACCGTCTCTCGCCGGTGGTGGAGGAGATCCTCTATCCGGCCCTGGAGGATTTCCAGCTCGACATCATGATCGGCGAGGGGCCGGCGGCCCGCTCGGTGAAACTGGACCTGCCGCCCTTCACCCTGGTGGGCGCCACCACCCGCGCCGGCATGCTCACCAACCCCCTGCGCGACCGCTTCGGCATCGTCGCCCGCCTGGAGTTCTATACGCCGGAGGAACTGGCCACCATCGTCGCCCGCTCGGCCCGGCTGCTGGGGGTGGACGCCAGCCAGGAAGGTTCGGTGGAGATCGCCCGGCGTTCGCGCGGCACGCCGCGCATCGCCAACCGCCTGCTGCGCCGGGTGCGCGACTATGCCGAGGTGAAGGCGGGCGGCAAGGTGGATGCCACGGTGGCCGACGCCGCCCTGAAGATGCTGGAGGTGGACCACGCCGGCCTCGACGTCATGGACCGCAAGCTGCTCGGCGCCATGCTGGAGAAGTTCGCCGGCGGCCCGGTGGGCCTGGAGAACCTGGCGGCGGCCATCGGCGAGGCGGCCGACACCATCGAGGACGTGCTGGAGCCCTACCTCATCCAGCAGGGTTTCCTCGCCCGCACGCCGCGCGGCCGCGTCGCCCAGCCCCTGGCCTGGCGCCACTTCGGCCTGATGCGTCCGGGCGGGGAAGGCGAGTTGTTCGAATGATCCGCCCCGGGTGGGCCAACCCGGTTGGTCGCGCAAGCGTCCCGGCCTGCCGATATTTCCGGACATGAGCGAGACCTCGACCCAGAACCCAAGCTTTTCCTGGCCCGTGCGCGTCTATTGGGAAGACACCGACGCCGGTGGCGTGGTGTATTACGCCAACTACCTGAAGTTCCTCGAACGCGCCCGCACCGAATGGCTCTCCGCCCTGGGCCTGGAGCAGGACCGGCTGGCGGAGGAGGCGGGGGTGGTGTTCGTGGTGCGCCGGGTGCAGGCGGACTATCTGCGTCCGGCCCGCTTCAACGACCGTCTGCGAGTGGAATGCCGCCTGACGGCGCTCAATCGCGCCAGTCTGGACATGGCCCAGCGCGTCACGCGCGACGGCGAAAACCTGCTGCAGGCGGTGGTGCGCGTGGCCTGTGTCGAGCGGCTGACATTCCGGCCGGCTAGAATCCCGGCATTCGTCACTCTCGCCTTCGGGATACTCCGCTGATGGAACTCGCCCTCGCCCAGGATATGACCTTCATCGCCCTCATCGCCCAGGCCAGCTGGGTGGTGAAGGCGGTCATGCTGCTGCTGCTGTTCGCCTCCGTGGTGTCCTGGTGGCTGATCTTCGAGAAGTGGTTCCTGCTGCGCCGCGAGTGGCGGCTGACCCACCTCTTCGAGCGCGAGTTCTGGGGCGGCGGCCACACGGAAATCGTCCGCCGCAGCGGCGAGGAAGACCGCCGTGGCAGCCTGGAGGAGGTGTTCCGCGCCGGCCTGCGCGAATTCCGCGGCAAACGCCAGCTCACCGTGGCGCCGCAGGCCATGGTGGAAAGCGCGCGGCGGGCGATGCGCGCGGCCTATCAGCGGGAAATGGACCAGATCGAGGCGCACCTGCCCTTTCTGGCCACCGTCGGTTCGGTGTCGCCCTACGTCGGTCTGTTCGGCACGGTCTGGGGCATCATGAACGCCTTCATCGGCCTGTCCAACGTCGCCCAGGCCACCCTCGCGCAGGTGGCGCCGGGTATCGCCGAGGCCCTCATCGCCACCGCCATCGGCCTGTTCGCGGCGATCCCGGCGGTCATCGCCTACAACCGCTTCACGCACGACATCGACCGGCTGGCGAACCGCCATGACGTGTTCATGGAAGAGTTCTCCAACCTGCTGCAGCAGGAGGCGGCGCGCAAATGATCCCGCGTCGCTCGCGCCGGGCGGTCAACCAGATCAACGTCGTGCCGTATATCGACGTGATGCTGGTGCTGCTGGTGATCTTCATGGTCACCGCGCCCTTCATCAGCCCGACCCAGGTCGAATTGCCCAGCGTCGGCAAGAGCGCCGTCGCCCCCGTCGCGCCCCTGGAGGTGGTGGTGCGCGCCGACGGCAGCCTGCTGCTGCGCGATCGCGGCGCCGACGAAATCGGCGAAACGGTATCGGGCGCCGGCCTGGGAGACGCCGTGCGCGCCCGCGCGCAAGCGCAACCGGGCCAGCCCGTGGTGATTTCCGCCGACCGCACCGTGCAATATGAACGCGTCATGCAGGTGATGGATACCCTGCAAACCCTGGGTGTCGCGCGCGTCGGCCTGTTGGTGAAGCCTGCCCAGCCGTGACCGACGCCGGCCGCTTCCAGCACGTTTCCTCGGGTGGTCTGTCGTTGCTGGTGCACGGGCTGTTCCTGGCCGCCCTGATCTTCAGCGTGTCCTGGAACAACCCGCCGCTGATTCCGGTGCAGGCCGATCTGTGGGCGGAATTGCCGGAGCCGCCGCCCGCCGCGCCCATCCTCGAGCCGCCAGCGCCCGAGCCCCTGCCTGCGCCGGAACCGCCGCCGCCGGTAAAGGCCGCGCCCGAGCAGGTGGACATCGCCCTGGAGAAAGCCGAGCGGAAGAAGCGCGAGGAGGCGCGCCGGCTGGAGGAAGCGCGTTTGCGCGAGGAACGCCAGGCCGAGCTCAAGCGTCAGGAGGAGTTGAAGCGTCAGGAAGAATCGAGGCGTCAGGAGGAAACCCGGAAACAGGAAGAGCTGCGTCGCCAGCAGGACAGGGAACGCCAGGAAAAGGAGAAACGGGAGCAGGCCCGCAGACAGGTGGAACAGGACCTCGCCCGGCAGATGCGGGAGGATCTGGAGGCCGAACGTGCCCAGTTGAACGCCCTGCAGGATCGCGCCCGCGCCAGCCGGCATGCGCGCATCGTCGACGATTTCAAGCTGCGCATCCAGGCCAAGATCCAGGCCTACGTGCGCCTGCCGCACAGGCTGACCGGGAACCCCGAGGCGGTGTTCGAGGTCACCTTGCTGCCCAATGGCGAGGTGGTCCGCGCGGTCCTGGTGAAAAGCAGCGGCCAGCCGGCCTACGACACCGAGGTGGAACGCGCCATCCTGAAGGCCTCTCCGCTGCCCTTGCCGCCCGAGCGCGAGGCCGCGCAGGTGTTCCGCGAGGGGCTGATCCTCAAATTCCGACCCTTCGCCGAGGCGGGCGGGGGCGCCTGAGCAAAGCTGATAAACTGTCCGCGAGCCGATTTGAACCGACCATGATGCATCGACTGCTTCTCGTAGTGCTGCTGGCCCTGGCCAGCCCCCTGTGCATGGCCGCCATGACCATCGAGATCGTGGGCGGCGCCCTCAACCGCATCCCTGTGGCCATCCTGCCTTTCACCCTGAGCGCCGCGGGTGCGACGGACCCGGCCGCGGTGGTGTCCGGCGACCTCGGCCGCAGCGGATATTTCCGGCTGGTGGACGCCCAGGGCGTGGTCTCCCCGGCCTCGCCGCAGGGGCTCTCCCTGCCGACCTGGAAGTCGCGCGGCGCCGACGCGGTGCTGATGGGCCAGGCCCTGCCGGCGGCCAACGGCCGCATCGAGGTGCGCTTCTGGTTGTTTGATGCGGTGCGACAAAGCCAACTCGCCGCCTTGTCCTATACCACCACGCCGGCCGGCCTGCGCGGCGTGGCGCATCGCATCGCCGACGTGGTGCACGAGAAGCTGCTGGGTGAACCGGGCAGCTATTCGGGCCGCATCGCCTACATCCTCAAGCGGCCCGGTCGCTACGAACTGCAGGTCGCCGACGCCGACAGCGAGAACGCCATCACCGTGGCGTCTTCGCCCGAACCCCTCATCTCTCCCGCCTGGTCGCCGGATGGCGGCAAGCTGGCCTACGTGTCCTTCGAGGACAAGAAGCCCGTGGTCTACGTGCAACATCTGGCCGATGGCGGCCGTCGCGCGGTGGCCCGCTTCCGCGGCTCGAACTCGGCGCCGGCCTGGTTTCCGGACGGCAGGCGTCTGGCCGTCACCCTGTCCAAGGATGAAACTTCGCAGATCTATTTCCTGAATCCGGATACCGGCGAACTCACCCGTTTTTCCAGAGGCGGCGCCCTGGATACCGAACCGGTGTTCAGCCCGGACGGGCGCTGGATGTATTTCACTTCCGATCGCGGCGGTTCGCCGCAGATCTACCGGGCCGAGTTGCCCGGCGGGCAGGTGAGCCGCGTCACCTTCGAAGGCGGGTACAATGTTTCCCCGGCGCTGTCTCCCGATGGCAACAACCTGGCATTCGTGCATCGCCGCAATGGCAAATTCCACATCGCCGTGATGGACCTGGCGACCCGCCAGATGCAGGTGCTGACCGAGACCGCCCTGGACGAGTCGCCCAGTTTCGCCAGCAACGGCCGCATGATCCTCTATGCCACGCTGGTCAACGGTCGCGGCGTACTGGCCACCGTCAGCGTCGACGGCAAGGTGAGGCAGCGTCTGTCGCAAAGCGGCGACCTGCGCGAGCCGGCCTGGGGACCCTGATTACGGAATTTAACGACAAGGAGCTGTCATGAAATCTCTGATCTCAGCGCTGCTGATCGCCGGCTTGCTGGCCGGTTGCGCCGATACCGCCACGGTCGCCAGCATCGAGGACCGGGCGGTGCCCAGCAAGGACGCGGCGAAACCGTCCGCTACGCCGTCCTCCACCGCGGCCACCGCCACGGATGCCGCGAAACCTGCCGGCAAGCCCACGTCCATCGTGGAAACCCGTCCCATGGTGGATCCGGAGACCAAGGTGGCCGGCCTGGGCGCTACCCGGGGGATGGCCATCGGTCCAGACGGCAAGCCCCTGGCGCCCCCCGTGCTGGACCCGAAAAACCCCGCCAGTCCGCTGGCGCAGCGGGTGGTCCGCTTCGATTACGACAGCGCCGCCATCCGCGATGAATATCGTGCCCTGCTGGAGGCGCACGCGCAGTACCTGAAACAGACCAAGGCGGCCAAGACCATTCTGCAGGGGCACGCCGACGAACGCGGCAGCCGCGAATACAACCTGGCGCTCGGCCAGCGCCGCGCCGAAAGCGTGTACAAGGCTCTCGGCCTGCTGGGCGTGGCGGATGCGCAGATGGAGGCGGTTTCCTTCGGCGAGGAAAAGCCGGTGGCGGAAGGACATGACGAGGAGGCCTGGCAGCAGAACCGCCGCACCGAGATCGTCTACGAAGGCGAATGATCGCCCGCGTCCTTTCCTTCTCCCGCTTCTGCGCGCTGGCCTGTGTCGCCGCGCTGCCGTGCGCCCCCGCTTGGGCGGGGCCGGCGGAGGATGCCCTGGCCCAAGTCACCGAACTGCGCAGGATGTTGATCAGTCAGGATGAGCGCCTCGCCCGCCTGGAAAAACAACTGCACAGCCAGGGGCTGCTGAATCTGCTGAATCAGGTCGAGGCCCTCAAGGCCGAGGTGGCCCGCCTGCGCGGCAGCCAGGAAGAACAGACCTATCGCCTGGATAACGCCGACAAGCGCGCCCGCGACCTGTTCGCGGACCTGGACGGCCGCATCAATGAACTCGCCAGCCGTCCCGCGCCGCCACCGGCGGACGCCATCCGTTTGCAGGTGTCCCGGTCCCTGGCGCCGACCGTTGCATCGACTATCGCGCCGGCCGCCGCTTCGCCCGCTCCAGTGGCGACGGCGCCCGCGGCGCCGGCCGCCGAGGCCGAGGCGCGCGCCTACGCGACCGCCCACGCCCTGGTCAGATCGGGCAAATACAAGGACGCGGTCGCCGCCTTCCAGGCTTTCCTGAGACAGTACCCCGAGAGTACTCTCGCGGCCAATGCCTGGTATTGGACCGGGGTCTCCTTTGCCGCGCTGTCGGATTTCGGGAGCGCCCTGGCCAGTTATCAGCGTTTGCTGAAGGATTTCCCTTCGGATCCCAAGGTGCCCGACACCATGCTGTCCCTGGCGCGCGCCCAGGTGCAACTCAACCAGCCCGAACAGGCGCGCGCCACGCTGGAGCGGCTCATCGGCGCGCATCCCCAGAGCCGCGCGGCGGAGGGGGGCAAGAGGCTTCTGGCGACGCTGAAGTGATGTCTCCGCCGGACACGCGGCTGCGCGTCACGGAAATCTTCCTGTCGCTGCAGGGCGAGGCCAGCCGGGTCGGCCTGCCCACGGTGTTCATCCGCCTGACCGGCTGCCCCCTGCGTTGCGGGTATTGCGATACCGAGTACGCCTTCCAGGGCGGCGAATGGATGGAGGTCCCCGCCATCCTCGGGCGCGTGCGCGCGCATGGCGCCCGCCATGTCACCGTCACCGGCGGCGAGCCCCTGGCGCAGAAGGCTTGTTGCGACCTGCTGCGCGTCCTCTGCGACGCGGGGCTGGAGGTCTCCCTGGAAACCAGCGGCGCCCTCGACATCTCCGGCGTCGATGCGCGCGTCGCCCGCATCGTCGACGTGAAGACCCCGGGCTCGGGCGAGATGGCGCGCAATCTCCGGAGCAATATCGAGCGGCTGACTCCGCGCGACGAGGTGAAATTCGTGCTGACGGACGAGGCGGACTATGTGTGGGCGCGCGAGCGTCTTTCCGAATATGGTCTCATGGCGCGCTGTCCGGTCCTCTTCTCGCCGGCCTGGGGCCGGCTGGACGCCGCGCGGCTCGCGGAGTGGGTGCTGCGGGATGGTCTCGACGTGCGCGTGCAGGTGCAATTGCACAAGCTGTTGTGGGGGCAGGAGCCGGGGCGATGAGGCCGCGCGCGGTGGTGCTGCTGTCGGGCGGCCTGGATTCGGCGACGACCCTCGCCATTGCCCGTCGCGACGGCTACGACTGCCATGCCCTCAGCCTGGATTATGGCCAGCGCCACCACGCCGAGCTGGACGCGGCCCGTACCGTCGCCGCCCAACTGGGGGCGGTGGAGCATCGCGTCATGCGCCTGGACATGGGGCCTTACACGGGGTCCGCCCTGACCGATCCCGGCATCGCGGTGCCGGAGACGCCCGCGCCGGGCATTCCCGTCACCTACGTGCCGGCGCGCAACACCATCATGCTGGCTCTGGCCCTGGGTTGGGCCGAGGTGCTGGACGCGGAGGCCATACACATCGGCGTCAACGCCCTCGATTACTCCGGCTATCCCGACTGCCGTCCAGCTTTCATCGACGCCTTCCAGACACTGGCCGACGTGGCCACCCGGCGCGCCGTGCAGGGGCGCCGCATCGAAATCCGGGCGCCGCTGATCCATCTGTCGAAGGCGCGGATCATCCGCCTGGGCGCGCGGCTGGGGGTGGATTACGGCCTCACCGTGTCCTGCTACCAGGCCAGCCCCGCCGGCCTGGCCTGCGGACGCTGCGATTCCTGCCGTCTGCGCCGCCAGGGTTTCGAACAGGCGGGCTTCCCGGATCCCACCCGTTACCTCGTCTGAGCGGTCAACCGAGGAATCAAGGATAATCCCGCCCCAGGCATCGTCCCAACCCGAGGAGACCAAGGATGAATTACGTGGAAAACCCCGCAGTGCTCGTCGCCTGGCTGGGCTTCTTTCTGGCCCTGATATTCGGCTATGTGGCGAACAAGACCAGTTTCTGCA
>JBBIIR010000097.1:0-7641 GCA_037446455.1 Hydrogenophilales bacterium
AAGCGGGCGAGTTCCGCCGCGCGCCGGTAATACTCGCCGGCCGCGGGCAGGCCGAGGCCTTCCGCGGCGGCGCCCAGGTAGTACCAGCTGATGTCCCGCGCGTAGCCGACCTCCAGCACCTCCCGCGCCAGGATTTCCCAGGCCCGGCCCTCGTGGTAGGCGCGCAGCTTGTCCTTGCGCCGGAAGAAGGCCATGCCGCAGTCCTCGCAAGGCAGCAGCGCTTCGCCCCGCTTGAAGGCCTGCACGGCCGGATTCAACAGGCTGAGCGGGCGCGGCGCCGCCTCGGCCTCGGCGCCCGGCGTCACATCGCGCACGTTGGCGGCCAGGCGGGCGGGCAGGCTGGCCGGCTGGGCGGCGGCCTCGGCATACAGCGGGCGCATGTGCGGCACCAGTTCGTTCAGGGTTTCCATGCGGCTCTCGGAAGCGGGGTGGGTGGAGAGCAGATCGAAACGTCCCTTCTCGCCGGATTCCTTGGCCATCTTGCGCCACAACGACGGCGCCGCGGCGGGATCGTAGCCGGCGCGCGCGGCGAGCTCGATGCCGATGCGGTCGGCCTCGGTCTCCGCGCCCCGGCTGTTGGGCAGTTGCCACAGCAGCAGGCTGGCGATATCGGCGCTCTGCCGGGTGCCCGCATGGTTGCCCGCCACCGCGGCCACCAGCACGTCGGAGAGCAGGCCGACGGACATCTTCTCGCTGCCGTGGTTGGCCAGCGCGTGGCCGATCTCGTGCGCCATGACCTGGGCGATTTCGTCGTCCGTGGCCTGTATTCTCTCGATCAGTCCCGAATAGACCGCCATCTTGCCGCCGGGCATGCAGAACGCGTTGAGGGTCTTCGGGTCGTCGATGACGTTGACCTCCCAGGCCCAGTTGGCGGTGTCGGGCCGGTAGCGCACCGCCTGCGCCACCAGGCGGTTGGTGATGCCGCGCACCCGCTCGACCACGGCGGCTTGCGTATTCAGCCGGTTCTTCTTCGCATACGGCGCCAGCTCCGCCTTGTAGGCGCTGACCGAGCGGGCGATCACCGTGTTCTCCGGCAACAGCGAGAGCTGGCTGCGCCCGGTCATCGGATTGCTGGAACAGGCGGCCAGCAAGGCGCCCAACAGGCAGGCGGCGCCCGCGGCCCGGAACACGCGCCCGAGCGGCGTGTGGGCACACCAGCGCGTCATGCCGGCCCGTCACCTTCCAGGCGAGCCAGGCGGGCTTCCAGGTCGCGCAACTGCTCGCGCGTGCGGGCCAGCACCTCGCTCTGCACGTCGAACTCCTCGCGGCTGACCAGATCCAGCCGGGTCAGCCAGGCCGACAGCGCCGCCTTCAGGTTCTTTTCCATGTCGCGCGCCGGGCTTGCGGCCAGCACCTCGGAGACCTTGCCGGCCATTTCGGTCACCAGATTCTGCTTGAGCATTTCGTCACCCTTTTCGTTTGTCGCCAAGTGCGGCAAGGGTAATCCCTCCCCCGCCGGGCGCAAGTGCCAAGAAGGTGCACGACCCTGCCGCGCATGCACCAATATCGGGCATCGGTGCGCACCATGTCCGTAACAAATACGTAACTCGTTGTTTATTGGAGTTTAATTTTCTGGCACGGAGCATGCTAAACGTGGCTGTGCACTAACGCACCATTCCTTGGAGAACGTCATGAAAAAAATCTCTACCGCCCTGCTGTTGACCGGACTGGCGAGCGTGCCGGCCCTCGCCCTGGCCGCGGAGGAAAGCCCGCACACCATCACCGGCAACCTGACCCTGGTCAGCGACTATCAGTTCCGCGGCGTTTCGCAGACCGACGAGGATCCCGCCATCCAGGGCGGTTTCGACTATGCACACAAGAGCGGTTTCTACCTGGGAGTCTGGGCCTCCAACGTGGAATTCGGCGATGCCAATTCCGAGTGGGACGTCTATGGCGGCTATGCCGGCAGCGTCGGCGACCTGGGCTACAACGTCGGCCTGTTGCAGTACATCTACCCCGACCTGGGCGACGCCAACACCCTGGAAGCCTACGCCGGCATCACCTACAAGGGTTTCGGCCTGAAGGCCTCCTATACCCTCTCCGACGAGTATTTCGGCGCCAAGAACGGTGACGGCACCATCTACTGGGACGCCAGCTACAACTACACCTTCTCCAACGGCTGGGGCCTGGGCCTGCACTATGGCTACACCGCCGGCTCGGGCGACCAGGACGACTACGCCGACTGGAAGGTCGGCCTTACCGTGCCGGTGGGCAAGTTCAACTTCGGCATCGCCTATGTCGGCACCGACAACGATGGCCGGGACTTCTATGGCAAGTGGGCGGACGACCGCTTCATCCTGTCCCTCGGCGCCACTTTCTAACGCATTGCCGGGACGCCTTCGCCGCCCCGGCCCACACAAGGAGACGGACCGTGAAATTCGTTACCGCCATCATCAAACCCTTCAAGCTCGACGAGGTGCGTGAAGCCTTGTCCGGCCTGGGGGTGTCCGGCATCACCGTGACCGAGGTCAAGGGCTTCGGCCGCCAGAAGGGCCACACCGAGCTCTACCGCGGCGCGGAGTACGTCGTGGACTTTCTACCCAAGGTGAAGATCGAGATCGCCATCAAGGCCGAACTGCTGGAACAGGCCATCGAGGCCATTTCCAAGGCCGCGCAGACCGGCAAGATCGGCGACGGCAAGATTTTCGTCTGGGACCTCGATCAGGTGATGCGCATCCGCACCGGCGAGACCGGTGACGCGGCGATCTAAGGAGAAACCATCATGAAACGATTCTTTGCCGCTCTGATGCTGTTGGGCTCGCTGGGCCTTTCCGGCGTCGCCCTGTCCGAGGCGCCGGCGCCCGCGCCGGCCTTGTCCGCGCAGCCGCTGGAAGCGCCCGTGGTGGAGGCCGTCCCCGCCGCAGCCGCCCCCGCGGCAGCGGCCGAAGCAGCTCCCGCCGAAGTCAAGCCCGTCCCCAACAAGGGCGATACCACCTGGATGATGGTCTCCACCCTGCTGGTCATCCTCATGATCATTCCCGGTGTGGCGCTGTTCTATGGCGGTCTGGTACGCGCCAAGAACATGTTGTCGGTGCTCACCCAGGTGATGGCCATCTTCTGCCTCATCTCCATCCTCTGGGCGGTGTATGGCTACTCGCTGGCATTCGGTGACGGAGGCAGCCTCAACTGGGCGATCGGCGACCTGTCGAAGATGTTCCTGGCCGGCATCACCGCGGACAGCACGGCGGCGACCTTCACCGACGGCGTGGTCATCCCGGAGTTCACCTTCGTCGCCTTCCAGTTGACCTTCGCCGCCATCACCGTGGCGCTGATCGTCGGCGGCCTGGCCGAGCGGGTGAAGTTCTCCGCCCTGCTGGTGTTCGCGGCGCTGTGGTTCACCTTCTCCTACCTGCCTATCGCCCACATGGTCTGGGCCACCGGCGGCTACCTGTTCGAAAAGGGTGGCCTGGACTTCGCGGGCGGCACCGTGGTGCACATCAACGCCGGTATCGCCGCCCTGGTGGGCGCCATGGTCCTGGGCAAGCGGGTTGGCTACGGCCGTGACGCCATGCCGCCGCACAGCCTGCCGATGACCATGGTGGGCGCCTCGCTGCTGTGGGTGGGCTGGTTCGGCTTCAACGCCGGTTCCAACCTGGAAGCCACCGGCGGCGCCGCCCTGGCCTTCATCAACACCATCCTCGCCACCGCCGCGGCGGGCCTGTCCTGGATGTTCGCCGAGTGGCTGTTGCGCGGCAAACCCTCCATGCTGGGCGTCGCCTCCGGCATCATTGCCGGCCTGGTGGCCATCACCCCGGCGGCCGGCCTGGTCGGCCCCATGGGCGGCATCCTCCTCGGCGCGGTGGCGGGCGTGGTCTGTCTGTGGGGGGTGTCCGGCCTGAAGAAGGCGCTGGGTTACGACGACTCCCTCGACGTGTTCGGCATCCATGGCATCGGCGGCATCATCGGCGCCATCGGCACCGGCATCTTCGTTTCCCCGGCCCTGGGCGGCGTCGGCGTCGACGGCTACAGCATGGGTAGCCAGGTCGTCATCCAGACCACCGGCGTGCTCATCACCATCCTCTGGTCGGGCATCGTCAGTCTGGTGGCCTTCAAGCTGATCGACATGACCATGGGTCTGCGCGTGCCGGAAGAACAGGAACGCGAAGGTCTGGATACCGCCAGCCACGGCGAGCGGGCCTACAACCTCTGACCCGCTGCACGCATCCATCTCACACCGCGTGAGTTCAAGGGCGCCGCAAGGCGCCCTTTTTTTCTTCTCCGCAGCCGCCGTTCCGCTGTCACGAAACCTTCATCAAACCGTCATAACATGGCGTGGATTTCATCTCATCGGAGGCGCGCATGTCCGCCACCATACTGGTCATCGAGGACGAGCCGGGCATCCAGGAAGTCCTCAAGTTCAGCCTCGGCCAGCATGGCCACGAAGTCCTTGTCGCCGACGACGCCGAGTCCGCCCTGGGCCAGTTGCGCGGCGCCCTGCCGGATCTGATCCTGCTGGACTGGATGCTGCCGGGCATGTCGGGCATCGAACTGGCCCGGCGCATTCGCGGCGACGCCCGCCTGAAGGAAGTGCCCATCATCATGCTCACCGCGCGCACCCTGGAGAACGACAAGATCCTCGGCCTGGAGACGGGCGCCGACGACTACATCACCAAACCCTTCTCGCCGCGCGAACTGATGGCCCGCATCAAGGCGGTGCTGCGCCGGCGCGCGCCGCAGATGACCGAGGATGCCGTGGAGATTCGCGGCCTCAGGCTGGATCCGCGCTCGCACCGGGTGTTCGCGGCGGACAAACCGGTGGAACTGGGCCCCACCGAGTTCCGCCTGCTGCATTTCCTGATGACCCATCCGGAGCGGGTCTATTCGCGTTCCCAACTGCTCGACCAGGTCTGGGGCGATCACGTCTTCGTCGAGGAACGCACCGTCGACGTGCACATTCGTCGCCTGCGCGCCGCCCTCGAGGCGGACGGCCACGACAGCCTGATCCAGACCGTGCGCGGCGCCGGCTACCGCCTGTCCGCCACCCCGGATTGAGCGGCGCCGCGCCGGGCCGGCCGTCGGGCCGGCACACGCGGAGTAGAATGACCGTCCCGTTCCCCCGCCGCTTCCGCTGATGCCGTCGTTCTGGTGGCGCCCCCTCGGTCTCGTCCTTGGCCTGGCCGTGCTTTCCGCCCTGCTCTCGACCGGCTCGGAGCCGGGTACCGGCTGGGCCCTGTTCGCCGGCGGACTGGGCCTTTATCTGCTCTATCACCTGCGCCAGTTGCGCAAGCTTTTGGACTGGCTGGCCAGCGATCAACAGACGCCGCCTTCCGCCGACGGGCTCTGGGGCGACGTCCTCTACCGCCTGGCAAAGCTGTTGCGCGCGCGCCAGGGCGCCCAGCAGAAGGTCACCGCCGACCTCGAGCAGATGCTGGAGGCCACCCGTAACCTGCCCGACGGCGTGGTCATCCTCGGCGAGGACAACCGCATCGACTGGCTGAACCAGGCCGCGGAAAGCCTGCTTGGCATCTCGCCGGCCCGCGACCTCGGCCAGTTCGTGCATTACCTGATGCGCCAGGCGCGCTTCTCCGCCTGGCTGTCGGCCGAGGATTACGGACAGACCCTGAGCATGACTTCGCCCAGCGCGCCGGGCAAAACCCTGTCCCTGCAACTGGTGCCCCTGCCGCGCCGGCAGAAAATGCTGCTGGTGCGCGACATCACCGAAATCGCGCGGGTGGAGGCCATGCGCCGGGATTTCGTGGCCGACGTCTCGCACGAACTGCGCACCCCGGTCACCGTCATCGTCGGCTTCCTGGAAGCCTTCGAGGACATGCCGGAACCCGATCCGGCGCAGTTCCGCAAACACATCCCGCTGATGCGCGAGCAGTCCGACCGCATCCGCCGGCTGGTGGACGACCTGCTCACCCTGGCGCGGCTGGAAAGCGAGCCGGACACCCGCGACGAAAGCGTCGACGTGCCGGCCCTGGGCCGGCGCCTCGCCGAGGAAGCGCGCGCCATGAGCCAGGGCCGGCAGCAGATCGAGTTGCGCGAGGACAGCGCGGCCCGCCTCATCGGCAACAGCCAGGAGTTGTACGGGGCGCTGGCCAACCTGGTCTCCAACGCGGTGCGCTACACCCCGGCGGGAGGACGCATCGAACTGCGCTGGGCGGACGCGGAGCACGGCGGCGCGGTGTTCTCGGTGAAGGACACCGGCGAGGGCATCGAAGCCCAGCACATCCCGCGCCTGACCGAGCGCTTCTACCGGGTGGACCGCGGCCGCTCCCGCGCCACCGGCGGCACCGGCCTCGGCCTGGCCATCGTCAAGCACGTGTTGCAGCGCCACCAGGCCCGGCTGCGCATCGACAGCACGGTGGGCAAGGGCAGCACCTTCGCGGCCGTGTTCCCGGCCGAGCGGGTCATTCCCGCGGCGGCCCCGGACGCTGGCGCGGCAGCGCCTCGCACCGCGACTTGAAGTCGGTCGCCGGCAGGCGCGGCGGCGACCGGATCGCGCGCAAGCGGTTGGGGTTTGGCCTCGCCGTGTGCGGAGCCTATCGTCGTCGCTCGCATTGGCCTTATGATCGCCAAGAATCCAGTCTTCGGCATGCGGCAAGGGCAAGGGCCGGCAGCCGCTGAACCCAGGCAACAGGAGCAGGAGCGATGAGCGCAAGCGAACAGGTGTTGATCGAGAAGATCCGGCAATTGCCGCCACGGCGGCTGGCGGAGGTCGAGGACTTCGTCGATTTCCTGCGTATGCGCGAGGACGACCGGCGCCTCACCCAGGCCGCCGCCTGTGCGAGCGAGGCGAGCTTCGCGGCTGTGTGGGACAACGACGAAGACGCCGCTTACGATCGGATGTGACGATGGCGCATGCCTTCGGCGAGGTGGTGTTGGTGCCGTTTCCATTTACCGATCAGTCGGGCGCCAAAAAACGGCCTGCCGTCATCGTTTCCAGCAGCGGCTATAACGCCAGCCGGCGCGATCTGGTCATCATGGCGATCACCAGCCAGGCGCGGCAGCCGCTCGGCTTCGCCGAGTCGATGCTGGCCGACTGGCAGGCCGCCGGACTCATCAAGCCTTCCATGCTGAAGCCGGTCTGCACCACCATCGCGCAAGATCTCGTGCTGCGCCCCATGGGCACACTCTCGGAGGCCGATCTGCGTTCCCTGCGCGAGACCCTCGCTCAGGTCTTCGGCTAGACAGCGCCGAGAAGGGCCGCGATCAGCGGCTCGCGAATTTCGCCTCCCCGCAAACGGGGGAGCACGCATATCCCCGGACATCCCGCGCCACCGGCGGCACCGGCCTCGGCCTGGCCATCGTCAAACACGTCTTGCAGCGCCACCAGGCGCGGCTGCGCATCGACAGCATGGTGGGCAAGGGCAGCACCTTCGCGGCCGTGTTCCCGGCCGAGCGGGTCATTCCCGCGGCGGCCCCAGACGCTGGCGCAGCAGCGCCTCGCACCGCGACCTGAAGTCGGTTGCCGGCAGGCGCGGCGAGGCGGCCTCGCGCCGGGGCGGCGCCCAGATCGCGTCGGGAAAATGGCGGTCGTCGGCGAAGCGGGGAATCACGTGCCAATGCAGATGCGGCACCAGGTTGCCGAGGCTGGCCAGGTTGATCTTCACGGGATCGAACACGGTGCGCACCACCGCCTCGACGGCGAACACCACGTCCATCAGGCGGCGCCGGTCCGCCGCCGGGAGATCGGTC
>JBBIIR010000098.1:0-7617 GCA_037446455.1 Hydrogenophilales bacterium
CGACAATAATACTCTGGTATTGAGGTCGTCATGGTGAATAACCTTCAATATCAACTAGTTACGAAACGCATTCTACCACAGAGAATGGGCGGAATGGGGGGCGAAAACGCTAAGTTGAGAGGATTGGGATTGATGGCGCTCCGACTGCTTTTCCGCTTTATCAAATTGTATTCATGCAGATAATCCTGCCGTATGCGCCTTCACGAAACTGAACGACACGCCATCATTCAATCCATACGATCGGTGGATCCGGATGCGGCTGTCTACCTTTTTGGCTCACGCGCGGACGATACCGCCAAGGGCGGCGATATCGACCTTCTGGTTCTATCCAGGAAAATAGACCTGATGACGAAATTGGCCATACTTGCGCAACTCCATCAACAACTGGGGGAGCAAAAAATTGATCTTGCCGTCTACCCCGATCTTTCCAGGCCATTCGCTCGTCTGGCTTTAAAAGAAGGGACACTGCTGTGAATGCGGATAAGCTGCTCCTGCTGCAAGAAGACCTACGCGACCTGGAAAACGCCGCTACTCATTTGCACTTTTCCATCCACCGAACGCAAAACCTGCTCAATCAGCAAAGCTGGCAGCCGGAAGAGCTGGAACGTCTGGAATCATTGGCCAGCAGATTTGCCCGTCTATCCGATCTACTCATGCAAAGAGTGATGCGACTGGTTGACGACCTGGAACTCACGGCAACCGGCACGCTGTTGGATCGCATTCATCGTGCTGAAAAGCGCGGCTGGACAGATGACGCCATAAAGCTTGTACAAATTCGTGAGCTTAGAAACCTGATCGCGCATGAATACGCGGCGGACAAGATGGCCGAAATTTATGCCGCTGTCGCGGCCCTCGCACCAGAGCTTCTCGCAGTGGTGCCAAAAGTCACCGCCTATGCTCACGAGCTGGAAAAAAAATTCTCCTTCGCTGATAGCCCCAAGGAGTCCTAAACATGAGCCTCACAACTGAACAAATAGCCCAGGAAGCACCTTCGCTCCCCAGCGCCGCCCACCTGCGCTCGATGAACTTCACCTGCGCATGCCGACTCGGTTCTGCATCCAACAAGCGTTGTCCGACCGGAAACCAGGGAATCCATGGCGAGACACTCAAGTTGGTCCGCGCTTCCGCCGATACAACCACCTATGCCTTTACCGAGCATGGCGCCCTCATGCTCGGCAACGTACTTCGGTCAGATCGGGCCAACGCCCAATAGGCTTCGTGCTCTCCGGGAACTCCACTGCAACAAAAAAACGCTGAACGCTACCCGCTAATCGCAACCATGCCCGCCATCGAAGTCAGCCACCTCACCAAGGAATACCGCCTGGGCGCCATGCAGGGCCTCAAGCAGACCCTGCTCAACACCGCTGCCCGCCTTACAGGGGGCAAGACCGTGGAGCGCCCCCTGTTCAAGGCCCTGGACGACGTCAGCTTCAGCATCGAACCCGGCGAAGTGATCGGCATCATCGGCCACAACGGCGCCGGCAAGAGCACCCTGCTCAAGATGCTGGCCCGCATCACCACACCCACCCATGGCAGCGTCAAGGTCAACGGACGCATCGCCCCCCTCATCGAAGTCGGCGCCGGTTTCGTGCCGGATTTCACCGGGCGGGAAAACGTCTACCTCAACGGCAGCATCCTCGGACTTTCCAAGCAGGAGATCGACCGCAAGTTCGACCAGATCGTCGATTTCGCGGAAATGGCGGAATTCATCGATACCCCGGTCAAGCGCTACAGTTCGGGCATGCAGGTGAAGCTGGCGTTTGCGGTGGCCACCAGTATCGAGTCGGAAATCCTCATCGTCGACGAGGTGCTGGCAGTGGGTGACCTTGCGTTTCAGAGGAAGTGCTTCGAACGCATGGAGAACCTGATCAAGAACGAAGGACGGACAGTTCTCCTCGTCAGCCACAACATCCGTCAGGTTGAGCGCATTTGCAGCCGGGTGCTGCTCATGGATCACGGCAGGCTAAAAATAGACGGTTCTCCAAGTAAAGTATGCAATGCCTTTTACGAGCAAAGCGATCGCCAGATCGTCGCACAGAAGGCCACCACCGGAAAAATGAAGAGTACGGGTGAAACAGAACTTCTGGATATCCGGTGCGTTGGCGCCGACGGTCAGCAGGTTGGAGAAATTACCCACGGAGAGGCGGCTACCGTGGTGGTGCGCATCAAGGCCAACAAACCACTGGTTGCCCCAATCTTTGTCGTAGGCATTCACACCACGGATTTCGTCTACATCGCCACATCCACTAGCGGGGATACCTACCGGAACACCACACTGCCAGTCGGCAACCACGAATTGGCATGGCGCATTGAGCATTTCCCCCTGTTACCCAGGGCATACTCGCTTCGTTTCAGTTTGGATGTGGAAGAGCCCGTAAAAAACGTGCTGTACGGTGAAAGCCTTTGTAACTTCCTTGTGGTAGGCAAAAATATTGAGCGATCAGCGCCTTCTTGCGAGGGCTTCATTCCCATTCAAGGCAGTAAGTGGGAATTAAATTCTGCATAGTCGTTATCCTGAAAAATTAATGAAAGTTTTAACTGCTGTACGCATAGAAATTCATCCGTCCCCTCGTGAAACGGCTTTCCCGTGAAGGGAATTTCTGGAGCGAACAGATCCCCCCGTGGGTGAAATAGCCATGCCTCGGAGCGCCCACACGAGCTGTCTTGCGGGCATTCTAAACTCACGGTTTCCTTCTCCCATAGCCCAATGCCACCGCCCAACGCCCAACGCCGATGAAAGTCCTGCTTCCGCACTCGCTGGATGGAAACATCTATACACAAGAGCTTGGCAGGGCGTATCTACGCCAAGGCGCGGAAATCACCTATGGTGACGACAATCTTTTTGAACGCACGCAGGATGCGCACATCGTTCACCTGCACTGGCCCGAGGCTTTTTACCGCTGGAAAGGCTGGGGCTCATTGGAAAGTCGTGCTGCTAGATTCCTCGCGGCCGTTGATTTTTATAAGGAGCGCGGGGCAAGGATAGTCTGGACCATTCACAACCTGACACCCCACGAGCATCCCGATAACGACTTCGACCGCGGAATCTACCAGCAGGTGCTGGATCGCGCGGATTTGCTCATACATCATTGCCCTCAGTCACAAATCGGCTTGGCCAGGCTCTACCGGCTCCCGGAAGGCATCCGGCAGTTGGTGGCGCCGCACGGACACTATCTGGACTATCCCCATGGCATGACGCGCGAACAAGCGCGCACAAGGCTGAACATTCCGGGGGATGCCTATGTCTACCTGCAATTCGGCATGCTGAGGGGATACAAGGGGCTGGATGCCTTGTTCAACGCATGGCGGAGGATCCGCACCCCCAACAAACATCTTTTGATTGCGGGCAAATATCACCCGGCCACCGGAAGGCATGCATGGCGTGAGAAACTGCGCATGTTCCGGGCACGTCACACGCCCGGAATCTCCCTGCACCTGAACAGCATTCCACAGGACGAAATCCAGGTTTTCCTTGCGGCGGCGGATTGCATGGTGCTGGCCCATGCACGCGGCCTGAATTCCGGGGTGGCCGTGCTGGGCATGACTTTCGGAAAGGTTGTGGTCGGCCCTCGCCTGGGGTGTATCGAATGGGTGCTGGAATCCGGCGCGAACATTGCCTACGAACCCGGCAACCTGAACGCGCTCGTGGAGGCGATGGAACGCGCGCCCGGTCTGGATGCCGCCAGTTCCAGCGCAACCAATGGGGCTGTCGCGGCGAGTTGGCGCTGGGATGACATGGCCCGGGCGGTCCTGGATCACCCCGTCATGCGGCGGACGATCCCCGCTTGAGCCCGTCTGCCCGAAAACTGGTCTGGAGCGCGGCGACGCGCCTGAGGTTGCTGGCTCATCGGCAGTGGCCTGCCTGGCGGCGTTTTCGTGCCGCCGAGGCTCCCAAGCCGGCGTCCACAACAACAACCGGCCGCCGCTTGCTGCTCCTGACCTGGGAATTCCCGCCCCAGGTCACGGGAGGCGTGTACCGTCCCCTCTCCTTCGCCCGTCATGCCGCCGCTTCGGGCTGGCAGGCGGAAGTCGTCTGCGGCCCGGCGCCGGATCTCCCCAGCGAGGCGGGGCGCTATCTCGCGGGTCTGCTGCCGGCTGACGTCTTGGTGACGCGGGTGGCCGCGGATACCGGCCCCCACCCCCGGCCACTGCCGAAAATCGACGGCGGCATCTTGAACGCCTTGTCCCTGTTCGAGGCCGCCGCAGCCCGTATCAAGCCCGGAGAGGGGGGCGTCATCCTGGCTTCCGGGCCGCCCTTTTCCAATTTCGTCGCCGGCCTGTGGCTGGCACGGCGCACCGGCTGGAAGCTGGTGTTGGACTATCGTGACGAGTGGACCCAGACCCCCTTCAGGTTCGTGGACAAAAGCGGCGCCAATCCGACCTGGGAAAAGCGCTGCCTGGCCCGGGCCGACATGGTCATCTTTACCACCCCTGCGCAACTGGCCCACGCCCAGGGCCTGTTTCCCGAACTGGCCCGCTCCGTCAACGCCGTGGTCTACAACGGCTGGGAGCCGGGGGATTTCGCCCGGGCGGCGCCCGCGAGCAGGCCCGATGCCCACGCGCCCATCACCCTGGCCTACCTGGGTAACCTGGGCGCCATGGCGGCGCCGGACGCCTTCCTGAACACGCTCGCCGCCGCGCTCTCCGCCCAGCCGGAACTGCGCGGGCGGATTCGGATTCGCCTGGTGGGGCACAAGCGGCCGGACGCCCTGGAGGCACTGGCGGCGTTCCCCTTTCCGGAAGTGCTGGAGAGTGTGGACCCCATCCCCAAACAGGAGGCCTGCGGCATGATGCGCGCGGTGGACGGGTTGCTGCTGCTTAACCCCGCAGGGTTAAGGCGCTACATCCAGGGCAAGCTGTATGAGTACATCGCCTCCGACACGCCGGTTGTCGTGTTCGGGGCGGGGGGGGAGATGGGGGAGATCGTGGACAGCCTGGGCGCGGGCATCACCGTGGCCGAAGGGGATGCTCCCGGACTGGCCCGGGCGCTGCTGGGCCTGAGGGCCATGCGCGACAACCCGCAGGAACGCCGCCAGGCCTGGCTTGCCAGCCGGGAACGGGCCGTCCTGGCCGCCGAACTTTATCGCGGGTTGGATGCCCTCATCGGCACGCCGGTCCGTAAGAGGTGACATGCGCATTCTTTACACCAGTGAACGTCCACCCTACCCCTTCTTTTTAGGAGGAGCGGTGCGCTGCGCGCATCAATTGCTGCATGACATGGCGCAGGGGCTGGGGCAGGAATGCCTGGCGGTGGGCGGGGCGGATTACGGGGTGACGCCGTGGGCTTATCCCGCGCCAGAGGAATACGGGACGCTCGGGATTCAGGAGAAAAGCCCCTCTCCCCTGGCCCCTCTGTGGGCCTGTGGCCCATCCCTCGCTTTGCTCGGGACCGCAACTACGTCGCGTCCTGCGCCCTATGGGCTGGTCCCGCTTGCGGGCGAGGGGTATCCCTCACTGGATTGCGGTTACCCGGTGCAGGTGTTGCCGGATTTTTTCGACACGCTGGGCCAGGTCATCGATGCCTACAAGCCGGACCTGGTGTGGGCCCAGTTGGAAGGCGCGCTGGAGGTCCTGCGAATCGCCCGTCGCAAGGGGGTGAAGGGCCTGTACTTCGTGCACGACGCGGAATTCGATCCGGCGGAACTGCGCGCCATGGTGGACCTGGGCTGCACCCTGGTGGCCAGCAGCCATTTCCTGGCCGGCAAGGCCCTGGCCGCCACGGGTCAACGCGCCTACGTGGTGCATCCGCCCATGAATCTGTTTTTTGACACGCGGGGTGATCCAGAGGGCTTTGTCACCCTGATCAACGCGCACAAGGTGAAAGGGCTGGATACCTTTCTGGAGGTGGCGCGGGGTTTACCCAACGTGAAATTCCTGCTGCAGGAATCGTGGAAGCTGAAAGACGATGCGCTGGCTGCCTTGCAGGATCGCCTGGCCGGACTGCCCAACGTCAGCTTCCGGCATCGGGTATCCGACATGCGGGAGGTCTATCGTCAAACCCGCCTGCTGCTCGCGCCTTCGGTGTGGGAAGAGGGCTTTGGCATGGTGGCGGTGGAGGCGCAGTCCTGCGGTATTCCAGTGATTGCCAGCGCGCGGGGCGGGCTGCCGGAATCCGTGGGCGACGGGGGGCTGCTGATCCAGGATTACCGCAACGTGGATGCCTGGGTGGCGGCGGTGCAGTCCGTGCTGGAGAGCCCTGATCTTTACGCGGCGCTGTCCGCCAAAGCCCTGGCCCACGCCCGATCCGACGATTTCTCCCCGCCGGAACTGGCCCGGCGCTTTCTGGCCGCCTGCCAGGCACCCGCGCCTGGCGTGGGGTTTGTAGCCAGAGGGGCGCGGGTTTTACGGCGGGTTACTGCGCGGTGCTGCCGGAATGCTTCGTAACGAAAGTCGCACGGCGACTTCTCGAAGCTCCCCTCTCCCGCAGGCGGGAGAGGGGGTGAGGGAAACGGGCACTTGATGAGCCAAAAAGTTCAGCACGTCATTACGGGGCAGCGAAGCGGAGCCCGGAATCCAGAAGAAACGCCCATAACGTTCATGGCGGTTCGCCACCCCAGACGATGAAACGTGGCTCGGACATGGCTGGCATCCCCGCCGAGGTTCCTTCCACCGGCTCTGGGGCATTGCCGTCATCGCGAGCGCAGCGTGGCGATCTTTGCAGGGCGTCTAGCCCTTGGATTGCCGCATCCCTTCGCTCCTCGCAATGACGCCCCACGGCTGGCGTTGCACCGCAGTCAGGCCCATCAATCCGTATCTGGCGGCGCCAAAAGACAAGCAAATCATCCGCAATTACACCCCGGAACAACTGAGCCGATTCAACGAAAAACTGCGCGGTTCCGGACACCGCGGTGCCATGACGATGTTCCTGGATGGTGCGATGGAAATCGCCGTCTTCGACGCCAATTCACTGAAATCCGCCACTGACAACACGGGCGACAAGGCCCGACTTTGACACCGCCAAGTAACACGCCCGTCGGAAAGCCGCGCGGGCCAAGGCATTCGGCGAGGCGGCCGAAATCGGTGTGTATCTAGGCGGAGATGGCGCTCAATCCAGATTCAGGATCGGCTTGGGCGGCTTGATATTCAACGCTTTCAAGCGGTTAGCCGCATCCGTCGAAGGTTCGGTGACCTGCCAGACCCGCCCGTTGGGGCTGGACAATAGCGCCAGCTGGATCCGCTTCAAATCGTCGCGGACGTTGCGCCAGGTATCCTGACACGCGTGCTCGATGCTGCGCTCAAGCAACAGCGACAGGACGGTGATCGCGATGTGCGCATGGATGCGGTGCGGCGCCCAGTGGAACACCGGGCGCATCTTCAGCCCGCTCTTCAAGGTCCGCCACGCCTCTTCGACCCGCTGCTGCTGTTTGTAGCCGAGCGCCATGTCCTCGGCCGTCAGCGTGTCGTCGTTGCTATGGACGACGAACTTGCCGTCGAAGCGCTCCAACTCGGCGATCGCCTGGCGGTCGATCGCCAGGCCCTGTTTCGTTTCCTTCAGCAGGCGCCCATAACGGGCGCTGCTGCGCAAGGCGCAGACCCGTTTCGTGTGACCCTCGTTGGCCAGGTCGGACAGGCAGGCCAGTTCCGCTTCCAGTTCCGCGATCAGTTCCTCGCGATGCG
>JBBIIR010000099.1:0-7284 GCA_037446455.1 Hydrogenophilales bacterium
GGATTCCCGCGTGCGCGGGAATGACGATCGATAAGGAAGCGTCATGCTCAAACAGACCCCTCTCAACCAGCGCCACCGGGAAGCCAACGCCAAGCTGGTGGACTTCTCCGGCTGGGAGATGCCCATCCACTACGGCTCGCAGATCGAGGAACACCACATCGTGCGCACCGATGCCGGCATGTTCGATGTCTCCCACATGCTGCCGGTGGACCTGAAGGGGGAGGGCGCGCGCGACTTCCTGCGCAGGCTGGTGGCCAACAACGTCGACAAGCTGCAATCCACGGGCAAGGCCCTGTACGCCTGCATGCTGCATGAAGGCGGCGGCGTGGTGGACGACCTCATCGTCTACTTCCTCAACGAATCCTGGTTCCGCCTGGTGGTCAACGCCGGCTGCGCCGACCAAGACATCGCCTGGATGGAGACGCAGCGCGACCGCCTGGCGCCGGGCCTCGCCCTCACCCCGCGCCGGGATCTGGCCATGCTCGCCGTGCAGGGCCCCAGGGCCGCCGAAAAGCTGTGGCAGGCCATGCCCGGCACGCGGGACCTGGCCGCGCCCCTGAAGCCCTTCAACGCCGTGGTGGTGGGCGACATGTTCATCGCCCGCACCGGCTACACCGGCGAGGACGGCTTCGAGATCATGCTGCCGGCCAAGGCCGCGCCCTTCTTCTGGCAGGCCCTGCTGGAAGCCGGGGTGAAGCCCTGCGGCCTGGGCGCCCGCGACACCCTGCGCCTGGAAGCGGGCATGAACCTCTATGGCCAGGACATGGACGCCTCCACCACCCCTCTGGAATCGGGCCTGGCCTGGACCGTGGACCTGCAGTCCGAACGCGATTTCATCGGCAAGGACGCCCTGCTGCGCTTGCCCCGAAACCGGCAACTGGTCGGCCTGAAGCTGCTGGACCGGGGCGTGCTGCGCGGCCACCAGAAAGTGCTCACGTCGCGGGGCGAGGGCGAGATCACCAGCGGTTCCTTCGCCCCCACCCTCAACGCCTCCATCGCCCTCGCCCGTGTCCCCGCCGGTGTCAATGTGGGCGATACGGTGGAAGTGGAAATCCGCGATAAACGTCTGCGCGCGCTTGTGGTGAAATACCCCTTTGTGCGCAACGGCAAGGCTTTGGTGTGAGGCGAGAGGCGTTAGGCGTGAGGCGTGAGGGGCGGTGGTTCGCCTCACGCCTCACGCCTCACCCCTCACTGAGTTACGGAGTAACGCCATGAGCATCCCCGCCAACCTCAAATACGCCAAATCCCATGAATGGTGCCGCCTCGAAGCCGACGGCACGGTCACCGTGGGCATCACCCACCACGCCCAGGACCTGCTGGGCGACATGGTGTTCATCGAAAACCCGACCGTGGGCCGCAAGCTTGCCGCCGGCGAGGAATGCGCCGTGGTGGAATCGGTGAAGGCCGCCTCCGACGTCTACGCCCCCATCGCCGGCGAAGTGGTGGCCGCCAACGCCGAGGTGGAATCCAGCCCGGAGTCCATCAACCAGGACGCCTACGCCGCCTGGATGTTCAGGCTCAAGCCGGACAACGCCGCCGACCTGGACGGACTGATGGACGCCGCCGCCTACCGGACTTTCGTGGATTCTGAGAGCCATTGATCACGCAAAATGCCCTTCATCCCCCATACCGAAGCCGATATCGCCGCCATGCTGGCCAGCATCGGCGTGCCGTCCACCGACGCCCTGTTCGACGAGATTCCCGGCGAGCTCAACTGCGGCGGCCTGCCCGGCATTCCGGCAGGCCTGTCGGAGATGGCCGTCACCCGCCTCATGCACCAGCGCGCGGCGCAGGATGGCTTCTACAGCAGCTTCCTCGGCGCCGGCGCCTACGAGCACCACATCCCGGCGGCGGTCTGGCAGATCGTCACCCGCGGCGAGTTTTACTCCGCCTACACCCCCTACCAGGCGGAGGCGAGCCAGGGCACCCTGCAGCTCCTATATGAATACCAGACCATGATGGCCGGCCTCACCGGCCTCGACGTCTCCAACGCCTCGCTCTACGACGGCGCCTCGGCCCTGGCGGAAGCGGTGCTGATGGCGGTGCGCGCCAACAAGGCCGGCATCCGCCGGGTGCTGGTGCCGGCCACGCTGCATCCGCGTTACCTGGCGGTGGCGCGCAGCACGGTGAAGAACCAGGGCATCGAACTGGTCGCCGTGCCTTTCGACCCGGCCAGCGGCGCCACCGACCTGGTCGCACTGGATGCCATCGCCGGCGAGGCCGCCGCCCTGGTCATCCCGCAGCCCAACTTCTTCGGCGTGCTGGAGCCGGTCGACGCGCTCGCCGACTGGGCCCACCAGCGCAACATGCTGGCCATCGCGGTGGTGAACCCGTTGTCCCTGGCGCTGCTCAAGCCGCCCGGCCAGTGGGGTTCCGCCCTCTCCCCCAGCCCCTCCCCCGGGGGGGGAGGGGAGCTTCGCGCTCCCCGGGGGGGAGGCGACCCGGTGGGCGCCGACATCTGCGTCGGCGACGGCCAGCCCCTGGGCGTGCCGCTGTCCTCCGGCGGCCCCTACTTCGGCTTCATGACCGCGCGCCAGGCCCTGGTCCGGCAGATGCCCGGCCGCATCGTCGGCCGCACCGTCGACCTCGACGGCCAGCCCGGTTTCGCGCTGACCCTGCAGGCGCGCGAGCAGCACATCCGCCGCTCCAAGGCCACCTCCAACATCTGCACCAACCAGGGCCTGCTGGTCACCGCCGCGACCATCCACATGGCCCTGCTGGGTCCGCAAGGCCTGAAGAACGTGGCTTTGAGCAGTCACGCCAACACCCGCGCCCTGCTTGCAAGGCTTTGCGCGATACCCGGAGTGGAGCGGGTATTTCCCGGTCCCTTCTTCCACGAGGCCGTCATCCGCGTGCACAGTCCCGTGCCCGACGTGCTGCGCGCCCTGCGCGCACAAAGCATCCTGGGCGGCTACGACCTCGGCGCGGACTATCCCGACCTGGCCGATTGCATCCTGGTCTGCGCGACGGAAACCAAGACGGATGACGACCTTGCCCAATACGCGCAACAATTGGAACGCATCCTCAGCCGGCGCCGGGAAGCGCCGCCTTGTGCGTACAAGTAACCCATCCCAACCGTCATGCCGGCGTTTATCCCCGAATGGGGGCAGGCCGGCATCCAGGTGTTCTGGATTCCGGGTCAAGCCCGGAATGACAAAACCTCGATAGGAGACAGCGTCATGGCAACCGTAACCCTGGGCGGCGAGCCCATTTCCGTCGGCGGCAATTTCCCCCGCCCCGGCGATTCCGCGCATTCCTTCATGCTGGTGGACAAGGATCTGAAGGATGTGTCGCTGTCCTCGTTCTGGGGCAAGCGCAAGGTGCTCAACATCGTGCCCAGCCTCGACACGCCGGTGTGCGCGGAATCCACCCGCAAATTCAACGCCGCCGCCTCGTCCCTGCCCAACACCGTGGTGCTGGTGATCTCGGCCGACCTGCCCTTCGCGCAGAACCGTTTCTGCGGCGCCGAGGGCCTCAACAACGTGATCACCCTGTCCACCCTGCGCGGCCGTGATTTCCACAAGGACTACGGCGTCATGATCATGGACCCGCCCCTGTCCGGCCTCACCGCCCGCGCGGTCATCGTCCTCGACGAGAACGACCGGGTGGTCCATGCGGAGTTGGTGCCCGAGATCAAGCAGGAACCCAACTACGAAGCCGCCCTCGCCGCCGCGAAGGGACAGCCGCTGTAATGCGGTGAGGCGTGAGGCGTTAGGCGTGAGGCGTAACCCCTCATCCACGCTTCACGCCTCACGCCTATCGCCTCACGCTTCACGCCTCACCAACACATGCTCATCTTCGAACACGCCCATCCCGGCCGCCGTGCTTACGCGCAGGCGCCGCTGACCGCACCCGCCGCCGACGACCTGCCCGCCGAGGCGCTGCGGCAGACCCCGCCACCGCTGCCGGAAGTGTCGGAACTCGACGTGGTGCGCCACTACACGGGCCTGTCGCAGAAGAATTTCAGCATCGACACCCAGTTCTATCCCCTGGGTTCGTGCACCATGAAATACAACCCGCGGGCCTGCAACAGCCTGGCCATGCTGCCGCAGTTCCTGGCCCGCCACCCGCTCGCCGACGCCGACACCGGCCAGGGTTTCCTCGCCAGCATGTACGAGTTGCAGGAAATGCTGAAGGAAGTCACCGGCATGGCGGCGGTGTCCATGGCGCCCATGGCCGGCGCCCACGGCGAGTTCGCCGGCGTCGCCATGATCCGCGCCTACCATGACGCGCGCGGCGACACCGCCCGGCGCGAGATCATCGTCCCCGACGCCGCGCACGGCACCAACCCGGCCACCGCCACCATGTGCGGCTACGCGGTGCGGGAGATTCCCACCGACCGCCAGGGCAACGTCGACCTGGAAGCCCTCAAGGCCGCCGTCGGCGCGCAGACCGCCGGCCTGATGCTGACCAATCCCTCCACCCTGGGCGTGTTCGAGAAAACCATCGTCGAGATCCAGAAGATCGTGCACGAGGCCGGCGGCCTGACCTACTACGACGGCGCCAATCTCAACGCCATCCTGGGCCGGGTGCGGCCGGGCGACATGGGCTTCGACGTCATCCACATGAACCTGCACAAGACCTTCTCCACCCCGCACGGCGGCGGCGGCCCCGGCGCCGGGCCGGTGGGCGTGTCGGAACGGCTCAAGCCCTACCTGCCGATTCCCTATGTGCTGGAGGCACAGGGCCTGTACCGCTACGCCGGGGAGACCGACTGCCCCGCCAGCATCGGCCGCATGAGCGCCTTCGGCGGCAACATGGGCGTGCTCCTGCGCGCCTTCGTCTACGCCCGCATGCTGGGCGGCCGCGGCATGCAGCGGGTGGCGGAATTCGCGGCGCTGAACGCCAACTACCTGGCGGCGGAACTGAGGAAGGCCGGCTTCGAGCTGGCCTATCCGGGACGCCGCGCCAGCCACGAATTCATCGTCACGCTGAAGAAGCTGAAGGACGAGACCGGCGTCACCGCCATGGATTTCGCCAAGCGCCTGCTGGACTACGGCTTCCACGCCCCCACCACCTACTTTCCCCTGCTGGTGCCCGAGTGCCTGCTCATCGAGCCCACGGAAACCGAAAGCAAGGAAACCCTGGACGCCTTCGTCGCCGCCATGCTGGCGGTGAAGCGCGAGGCGGAAGGCCAGCCCGACCTGGTGAAATCCGCGCCGCACAAGCTGCCGTCCCGCCGCCTCGACGACGTCAAGGCCGCCCGCGAACTGGACCTGGTCTGGAAACCCGCGTGAGCGCGGCGCGGGAGAGTCCGCACAAGGGCAAGACCGGCCTGAAACGGGTCTGGAACGCCTTCTTCTATTCGGTGGCCGGCCTCAAGTCGGCCTGGAAGCACGAGGACGCCTTCCGCCAGGAGTCGATCCTGGCCGTGCTGCTCATGCCCCTGGTTTTCCTGCTCGCCGAGGCCGCGCTGGAGCGCGCCCTGATGATCGCCGTGGTGTTGCTGGTGCTCATCGTCGAACTGGTCAATTCCGCCATCGAGGCCACCGTCGACCGCATCTCCCTGGAAAACCACGACCTCGCCAAGCGCGCCAAGGACATCGGCAGCGCCGCGGTGCTGATCGCCCTGCTCAACGTGGTGGTGGTCTGGGGACTGATCCTGTTCGCGTAGTTGTCGGGAGCGACGGTTCGATCCCTTGAACCTCAATTCCTCACCACAGGGACACAGAGAATAGCCATGAAAACAGGGCGTTATGCGCGCTTCCGGATTGCTGCCGCCGGCGCGCTGAAGTTCGCCTGTCGCGGCCGGCATGGCCGGCCCGCGGAAGCGCTCAGAAGTCCTCGTCCTTTTTCGCCAGGGCGTCGCGATATTGCTGCGCCTGATCGCGCAGCCAGGCCTGTTTCTCGCGTTTTCTCCGATCCGCCTCGGCCTTCAGCCAGGCCTCGCGTGCCTGGCGGATGCGCAGTTGCCGGCGATAGGAGTAACGCTGGTAACCAATGATGATGCCCGCGGCCACCAGCATGATGCCGCTGATCCTGCCGAGCAGGGTTTCCAGCCCTATGGTGGTGGCAAGGCCCGCCCCCAGATACACGAAGGGCAGCGGTTCGTAGAGTTCCTTGGGAAAGTGCGGCATGACTCAGGGTTCGATCAATCGGCCTGGGAATGTTCGGCGAGGGGGCGATAGCAGAAAACGTAGCGACCCCGCCCGTAGTTGACCATGAGGCTGCCGCCGCGATTGGCGGCATAGTCCTGCCAGCCCGGAATGGGACACTGGAAATGGCATTCCGAGACGCCATGCGGCGATTCCAGGGCGCGCTCCTCGTCCCAGAAGGACAGCAGCATGGCGCCGCCCTGTTTGGCGAGCAGGTGATCCGCGGCCGCATTGGCGAGCTTCAGGCATTGCTCGAAATTCAGGGCCAGTTCGTCGGCGTCGAGGTGCAGGGTTTTCACGGGAATCGGGATGGATGACGTGGCGGGCTCACCCAGATGGTGAACGGGATCGAAGGCACGAACTTCAGCAAGCATGCGGCTTTACGAAGACAGAATAGCGGTCAACCGAGGAATCAAGGTTGATAAGCCTTGGCGGAGGATACAGTCTCTCTGACGCGACGCTCGCAGGTCCTGGTCCGCGCGCATGGACGCCGGCGCTGGCGAGTCGCCGGCATCCGCCGGACAATCCCGGTGTTTCCATCCAGTCGGCGCGGCCATGACCCAGACCATAGGCATCCTCACCTCCGGCGGCGACTCCCCCGGTCTCAACGCGGCCATCCGCGGCGTCGGCAAGGCCTGCCAATCGCACGGCATGCGCATCCTCGGCATCCGCGATGGTTTCCGCGGCCTCGTGGAAAACCGCACCATGGACCTGGAGGGCGGGGCGCTGTCCGGTATCCTCACGGTGGGCGGCACCATCCTCGGCACCAGCCGGGAGAAACCCCACAAGATGCTGGTGGATGGCAAGCCCCGCGACATGACCGAGGTCATCGTCGCCAACTACCGCGCGAACGGCCTCGATTGCCTGGTCTGCCTGGGCGGCGGCGGTACCCAGAAGAACGCCCTGCGCCTGAAGCAGGCCGGTCTCAACGTGGTGACCCTGCCGAAGACCATCGACAACGATGTGGCGAAGACCGACATCACCTTCGGCTTCGACACCGCCCTGGGCATCGCCACCGACGCCATCGACCGCCTGCACAGCACCGCGCACAGCCACCACCGCATCATCGTCGTCGAGATCATGGGCCACCGCGCCGGCTGGCTGGCCCTGGGGGCGGGCGTCAGCGGCGGCGCCGACGTCATCCTGATCCCGGAAATCCCCTACGACGTGGAAGTGGTGGCGGCGGCCA
>JBBIIR010000100.1:0-7248 GCA_037446455.1 Hydrogenophilales bacterium
CTCTTCCACCGCGGCCATGAAGCGCGCTTCCAGCCCTGGACGGCAACTGGCGTAGTAGAGTGCGGCCTCGTCATATTCGAGTAATGCGTCCGGGTGGAACTCGAAACGCATCGCTCAGCGGGTAAACCTTGCCCGCACGCGGGCCAAGGCTTCTTCGCCGGGTATGGGCTTCACCTTGCCAGAGCGGATTTCCTCAATGCGTCGGTTACTCTCGGCCATCCAGGCGGCACGCATGCCAGCATCCTCCAGCGGGTCCAGGCTTTCCGCGAGTTGGTCCGCAAGCCGGGCGCGCGCATCATCCGGCAGGGCCAGTGCCTGACGGGTAATCTGCTCAAAATCCACGCTCATCGTGTTGGCTCCTTCCTTCAAACTGGCGAGAACTCATCCGCATCGGCAGTGACTCTATCATCCTCTACACGCCCCGACTCGGCCAAGGGAACATCTTGGAGTCATGGACCGCGGCCGCAAATGGACCAGCGTCAGTTCTGTTGCGGCCCGAGCCGCTCTTCCAGTATCGCCCCCATCTCCCGCCAGGAAACCACCGGAAAGTCCGCGCGCGGTTGGTCCTGGTCCCCGCCCATGACGATCAGGCCTTGCGCCTGACCGGCCAGGCGCCCGAATTTTTCCAGCGCGCCGAACCAATCCCCCGCGACCGTCTGGCCGGCCTTGCATTCCACCGCCAGCAGGCGGTCTCCGGCTTCGACCAGCAGGTCGATTTCGTGGCCGGCCGAGTCGCGCCAGAAATACAGTTCTTCCGGGCGCAGGTGGTTACGTTTGAACTTCATGAATTCGGCCACCACCAGGGTTTCGAACAGCGGCCCGCGCAGGTTGCCCAGCACCAGTTCGCGGGCTTCGCGCACGCCGGCCAGCCAGGCGGCGAAACCGGTGTCGAGGAAGTAGAGCTTGGGAGTCTTGGTGAGGCGTTTGCCAAGGTTGCGGTGGTAGGGCGGCAGCAGGGCCACCAGATAGCTGGCTTCCAGCACCGACAGCCAGGCCTTGGCGGTGTTGTGGGTGATGCCGCAGTCGGCGGCCAGGGCGGACAGGTTGAGCAACTGGCCGGTGCGGGCGGCGCACATCAGCACGAAGCGGTGGAAGGCCGCCAGGTCGCGGATGTTGAGGGCCAGGCGCACGTCCCGTTCGACATAGGTGGTCAGGTAGTCGGAAAACCACACGTGGGGCGGAATGCCCCGGTCCAGGGGGGGCGGGTAGAAGCCCTGCCACAACACTTCTTCCAGGGTCTTGCCGACCCACAGGTCGCGGGTTTCCGCCAGGCTGAACGGAACATGGATCGTCCCTGCCCACGGGCGCCAATCGGCAAGAGAAACACCAGACTTTCCGTCTCGCCCACCCGGCATGGCCTGCATGTGCGATGTCGCGGAGGCTGGCGCGGCCGCCCGCGCCAGACACTCCGGAACACCCGTTGCCTGCTTACTTCAGATCGAAGCGGTCCAGGTTCATCACCTTGCTCCAGGCGGCGGCGAAGTCGCGCACGAACTTCTCCTTCGCGTCGTCCTGGGCGTAGACCTCGGCCAGCGCCCGCAACTGGGAGTTGGCGCCGAACACCAGGTCGACCCGGGTGGCGGTCCACTTCAGCGCGCCGCTGGCGCGGTCGCGGCCTTCGAACAGCTCGGCGGCGTCGGAGGCGGGGGTCCATGCCGTGCCCATGTCCACCAGGTTGACGAAGAAGTCATTGCTGAGCACGCCGGGCCGGCTGGTGAAGACGCCATGCGCCGACTGGCCGACGTTGGCGCCGAGCACCCGCAGGCCGCCGATCAGCACGGTCATTTCCGGCGCGCTCAGGGTGAGCAGTTGCGCCTTGTCGAGCAGGCGTTCCTCGGCGCGCGCGCCGGCGTTGCCCTTGACGAAGTTGCGGAAGCCGTCGGCGACGGGTTCCAGCACCTCGAAGGAGACGACGTCGGTCTGCGCCTGGGTCGCGTCCGTGCGGCCGGGGGTGAACGCCACCTCGATGGCGTGCCCGGCGGCCCGCGCGGCCTGCTCCACGGCGGCGCCGCCGGCGAGGACGATGAGGTCGGCCAGGGAGACCTTCTTGCCGCCCGCGGCGGCGGCGTTGAACTCGCGCTGGATGCCTTCCAGCGCGCCCAGCACCTTGCCCAGCTGGGCGGGCTGGTTGGCTTCCCAATCCTTCTGCGGGGCCAGGCGGATGCGCGCACCGTTGGCGCCGCCGCGCTTGTCCGAACCGCGGAAGGTGGAGGCCGAGGCCCAGGCGGTGCCGACCAGCTCGGAGACGGAAAGGCCGCAGGCGAGCGCCCTGGCTTTCAGGTCGGCGATGTCCTGGGCGTCGATCAGCGGGTGGTCCACGGCCGGCACCGGGTCCTGCCAGATCAGATCTTCGGCCGGCACTTCCGGACCCAGGTAGCGCGAGCGCGGCCCCAGGTCGCGGTGGGTCAGCTTGAACCAGGCGCGGGCGAAGGCGTCGGCGAAAGCGTCCGGGTTTTCGTGGAAGCGCTTGGAGATGGGTTTGTAGGCCGGATCCATGCGCAGGGAGAGATCCGCCGTGGTCATGATGGTGGTGACCTTCTTCGACGGGTCGTGCGCGGCCGGCGCCAGGTCCTTGTCCGCCACGTTGACGGGCACCCACTGCCAGGCGCCGGCGGGGCTCTTCACCAGGTTCCAGTCGTAGCCGAACAGCATGTCGAAGTAGCCGTTGTCCCATTGCGTGGGGTTCGGCGTCCAGGCGCCCTCGATGCCGCTGCTGGTGGTGTCGCCGCCCTTGCCGGCGCCCAGGGCGTTCTGCCAGCCCAGGCCCATCTGCTCGATGGGCGCGGCTTCGGGCTCGGGGCCGACCAGCGTCGCGCTGCCGGCGCCATGGCACTTGCCGAAGGTGTGGCCGCCGGCCACCAGGGCGACGGTTTCCTCGTCGTTCATGGCCATGCGGCGGAAGGTCTCGCGCACGTCGCGGCCGGAGGCGAGCGCGTCGGGCACACCGTTGGGGCCTTCCGGGTTGACGTAGATCAGGCCCATCTGCACGGCGGCCAGGGGGTTCTCCAGTTCACGCTCGCCGCTGTAGCGCTTGTCGCCCAGCCACTCGGCCTCCGCGCCCCAGTAGACGTCCTCTTCCGGCTCGTAGATGTCCTCGCGACCGCCGGCGAAGCCGAAGGTCTTGAAGCCCATGGATTCCATGGCCACGTTGCCGGCCAGGATGATGAGGTCGGCCCAGGAGATCTGGTTGCCGTACTTCTTCTTGATCGGCCACAGCAGGCGGCGCGCCTTGTCCAGGTTGACGTTGTCGGGCCAACTGTTGACCGGCGCGAAGCGCTGGTTGCCGTGGCCGGCGCCGCCGCGCCCGTCGGAGATGCGGTAGGTGCCGGCGCTGTGCCAGGCCATGCGGATGAAGAGGCCGCCGTAATGACCCCAGTCGGCCGGCCACCAGTCCTGGGAGTCGGTCATCAGGGCGGTGAGGTCGCGCTTCACGGCGGCCAGGTCGAGCTTCTTGAATGCCTCGGCGTAATTGAAATCCTTGCCCAGGGGGTTGGACTCGGGGGTGTGCTGATGCAGGATTTTCAGGTTCAGCTGGTTCGGCCACCAGTCGCTGTTGGACTGGGCGCCGGCGGTGGTGCGCGCGCCCTGCGCGGCATGGAACGGGCATTTGCTTTCGTTGCTCATGGATGACTCCTTGGTATCAGGGTGATCGGGGGGCTTCCAGTACCAACCTTAGGCTTCACGCAACTTTGCGGCCAATGAAATAAACATATCCAATCGATTGATGATCTAGATGGGTGTTGGGCGGGATGGAGAAGATGCCAGGCTAGCCCGCGGGAGCGGCCTTCCGCGCCGGCTGTGTTCAGAACGGCCAGACCAGGGGAGCGATGAGGACGGTGAGCACGCCGGTGAGCACGGTCAGGGGAATGCCCAGGCGGAAGTAGTCGGAGAAGGTGTATCCGCCCGGGCCCATGACCACCAGGTTGGTGCTGGTGCCGATCAGTGTGCAGGTGCCGCCGGCGATGGCGGCATAGCTCAGCGGCAGCATCAGGTGGGAGGCGGCGAGGTTGTGCCGTCTGGCCCAGTCCTGCACCGCCGGGATGAACATGGCCACCACCGGCGTGTTGTTGAGGAAGGCGCTGAGGGCGGCCACCGGCGCCATCAGCCGGGTCTGCGCGTGCGCCACGGAACGGGGCCGGCCGAGCAGGGACTGCGACATCCAGGCGGTGCCGCCGGTCTCCACCAGGCCGGACACCACCACGTAGAGCACCGCCACCGTCACCATGCCCTCGTTGGCCAGTCCCGCCAGGGCCTCGCCCGGAGTCAGCACGCCGGCCAGCAGGAGCAGGGTGAGGCCGCCCACCATGACGACGTCGGCGGGAAACCGGTTGCTGGCCAGCAGGCCGATGCACAGGGCGACCACCCCCAGCGTCAGCCAGGCTTCCCAGATCATCGCGGAGGCTCCGCCGGGCGAGCGGCGGCAACGCTGTACGCGCTTCCGGCACATGCTTGTCCCGGACCTTCACGCTTGGGGATGGCAGACGACGAGTTCACTGACTCACTATAGAGCGGCGCGGCGAAAACGCCGCCGGCATGCATCACGCCGGGCGCGCGGCATCAACGCATGAAGAGGCCGGGCGGCAGGGTGAGCAGGCCGTCATGGCAGGAGGCGGCCTCGATGTCCTCGCACACGCCTTCGAAACGCCAGACCTTGCCGTCGGAGGTGGAGACCCATTCCGGGATGTCGAATTCGCGGAAATGCGCCAGGCTGGCCCCGGCCGCCACCACGTAGGCGAACTGGCCGCCGCCAAGATCCACGCGGATGCCGATCCACGGTGCCCCACGGTCGGCATTGTGTACGTCATTTCTGTTCGCGACGGGTTTGAGCAAGCTGGCCATGCTGAACCCCCTGAAGGTGGAGTCGCGGCGCCGGGGAGGCGTTCCCCGCCACGACCCGCCCACGGGTTGCAGCAACCTTGATGCCAGCACCGGAAATTCCGGGTATCCGCGCGAACGCCATGCCGCAACGGGCAATGCCCACCCTGGCGAGCGCGGCGCATCCCCCTTTCGATGAGGGTGCGGCAACGATGCATGCCCAACATGCCGGGCGGTCTCCCTATCATCCCGGCGGAAACACGCTGGCGCATGCCAGGAATCTGTCCGAAAACGATCAGAAGTGTCGAGGAATCGCTGCGTAGCCCCGATCAGCCCGGCCGTTCTCTATGAAACGTCAACGGCACCGCGGAGGGCGGCGGGCTTTTCAGGACGTGCTTCTTCATGCGCCCCATGACGTGCATCTCGCAGGCGCGGCAGTCGAAGGCGAGGGTCAGTTTTTCGTCGCCGTTCACCAGCAGCATGGGTTCGGCGCGGACCTGGCCCTGCACGCCGGTGACGCCCTTGGCCTGCTTGGGACAGAGGCTGAAGGAATAGCGCAGGCAGTGCTTGGTGATCATCAATGACACCTCGCCGGCTTCCTCATGCGCCTCGTAGGCGGCGGCGATGAGCCGGACGCCGTGCTTTTCGTAGAAGCGGCGTGCGGCCTGGTTGTAGACGTTGGCGAGGTAGCTGAGCGTCTCCTCCGGGTAGGGCGCGGGCGGTTCCACCGCCGGCCGGCGGGGTAGGCGGACATGGGCGGCGAGGCGGGCCGCTTCCAGTTTTTCCACCGCTTCCCGGCGCAGCCTGTTGGCCAGGGAGGCGGGCACGAACCAGGGCTGCGTCCATTGCACCGAGATGTCGGCGACGTGGAAATCGGTGTTGCCGAAGCGGTCCAGTTGGCTCTTCAGGGCGGCTTCCGCCTGGGCCGGCTCGCGCGCCGGCTGCTTGTCGCAGGCGGCCTCGGCGGTGGCGGTGACGCCGTCCTCGTCGAGCAGTGCCAGGGCGAAGCCGGCGTCGGTCTCGCGCAACACGACGCGCAGGGCGATGCGCCGTTCCGCCGAGGGCCGTGCCAGGGCCTGTTCCCAGGCGTGGTCGCGGTTGCGGTGGATGGTGACGCCGGGTTTCAGGCCGGCCAGGGCGGCGAGGGGTTCGTTGGGGAATATGCGCCAGGTCTGCAAAGCGTCATCCCTGCGAAGGTCTTGCCTGCGCCGGGATGACGGCGAGGAGGGAAGCGATCCAACCTGTTCCACCGTGTTGGCCTGCACGCCCACCACCTCGCGCTTGTGCAGATAGGCGAGGCCGTCGCCGTTGGCCATCGGCTGCCCGGTTTCCAGTTCGAAGCAGTCCGCGCCGATCCGGGTGACCGTGCCCAGGGGCGGGCCGACGAAGGCGGGGGTGTCGAAAGCGCCGATGTCGGCCTTGCGGCCGGTCGCGAAGTAATCCGTGGAACCGCGGTGGAAGGTCTTGTCCGGGTCAGGGGTGAACAGCAGGGTGCAGCGGCCGCTGGAAGCCGGCGCCAGGTCCGGCCGCTCCGCCAGGATGCGGTCGAGCAGCAGCCGGTAGTGGCCGGTGAGGTTCTTCACGTAGCCGGCGTCCTTGTAACGGCCCTCGATCTTGAAGCTCTTCACGCCGGCGTCGACGAGGGCGGCGAGGTTGGCGCTCTGGTTGTTGTCCTTCACCGACAGCAGGTGCTTTTCGAAGGCGACCACGCGGCCGTCCTGGTCCTTCAGGGTGTAGGGCAGGCGGCAGGCCTGCGAGCAGTCGCCCCGGTTGGCGCTGCGGCCGGTGTGCGCGTGGCTGATGTAGCACTGGCCGGAGAAGGCCACGCAGAGAGCGCCGTGGATGAAATATTCGATGACGACATCGTCCGGCAGGGCGGCGCGTATCGCGGCGATCTCCGCAATCGACAGCTCGCGCGCCAGCACCACCTGGGAGAAGCCCACGGAGGCCAGGAAGCGGGCTTTCTCCGGCGTGCGGATGTCGCACTGGGTGGAGGCGTGCAGGTCGATGGGCGGCAGGTCGAGTTCCAGCAGGCCCATGTCCTGCACGATGAGGGCGTCGACGCCGGCGTCGTACAGCTCGCGGATGAGCTTGCGCGCCGGCTCCAGCTCGGCGTCGTGCAGGATGGTGTTGAGGGTGGCGTAGATGCGGGCGTGGTAGCGGTGGGCGAATGCCGCCAGGCCGGCGAGGTCGGCGACGCTGTTGCCGGCGTTGTGGCGGGCGCCGAAGTCCGGCCCGCCGATGTACACCGCGTCGGCGCCGTGCAGGATGGCCTCGCGGCCGATGTCGGCGGTGCGCGCCGGGGCGAGCAGTTCCAGGGTGGCGGCCGGCATGCGCGGCGGCTCAGGCCTTCAGCGCCACCGTCACGTGCGGCGTGATGGCTTGCAGCAGTTGCACGAACACCTTGGGGTTGCCCGCCACCACGTTGCCGGA
>JBBIIR010000101.1:0-7233 GCA_037446455.1 Hydrogenophilales bacterium
CCATGCTCGGCGGCGCCCCCCTGGACATCGAAAGCCGCCTGCGCGAACCGCTCTACGTGCCGGACAGCGTGACCACCACGCGGTTGCTGGAGAGCTTCCGCCAGTCGCGCATGCAGATCGCCCTGATCGTCGATGAATACGGCGAGCTGGAGGGCCTGGTCACCCTCACCGACGTGCTCACCGCCATCGTCGGCGAGCTGCCCTCCGCCGAGGGGCCGGACGACATGGACGTGGTGCAAAGGGAGGATGGCTCCTGGCTGGTGGACGGCAGCGTCACCGCGGAACGCCTGAAGTCGGCGCTCGACATCGAGGCCGATCTGCCGGGCGAGGAGGAGAACGCCTACAACACCCTGGGCGGCTTCGTCATGCACATGCTTGGCCGCGTGCCCGCCGTCGCCGATCACTTCGACTGGGAAGGCCTGCGCTTCGAGGTGGTGGACATGGACCGCAACCGCGTCGACAAGGTGCTGGTCTCCCGCCTGCCGCAAGTCCCGGCCAAGACCGGCGCAGCCTGATCCGCGCCGGCGGAACCGCGCTCAGAACGGCGGCGGGCTCTCCAGGGTCAGCGGCCTCGCGCTGACGGGGTGGCTGAAACTCAGGCGCCAGGCGTGCAGGAGCAGGCGGTCGGCCCCGGCGCGGGAGTTGGCGTCGCCGTACAGGCCGTCGCCCAGGATGGGGTGGCCGATGGCCTCCAGATGCACGCGGAGCTGGTGCGAGCGGCCGGTGAACGGCTCCAGTTCCAGGCGCGTGCAACCGGCCGGCGCCTCGCCCGGCAGCACGCGCCAGCGCGTCAGGCTGGCCTGGCCGCGAGGGTCGATGACGCGCCTTGGCCGCAAGGTCCAGTCCAGGAAAATGGGTAAATCGATCTCGCCCCAGCCGTCGGCGCTGTCCGGCGGCGCGACGATGCCTTGCACCACCGCGACGTAGCGCTTGTCCACGGCGCGGGCGATGAAGGCGCGGCCGAGCGCGCTTTGCATGGCCTTGCCGCGCGCCATCAGCATGAGGCCGGAAGTGTCGCGGTCCAGGCGGTGCACCACCAGCGCGTCGGCGTAATGCGCCTGGGCGCGCGCGCTCAGGCAGTCCTGCTTGTCCTCGCCGCGCCCCGGCACGGCGTGCAGGCCGGCGGGCTTGTCGAGCACCAGCAGGAAGTCGTCGGCGTAGATCGTGGTGAGTGGGGGCGGTGCCACGCGCGCGGTACGAGGTAGTGAGCGGGCCGTGGAAAGTACCACGCACATCGTTGGCCGGGGATGAATCCCGCCGTCCGGGAGTGGGAAAATGGAGGCCCGCATGTCCGCTTTCTTCCCATCATGACCTGGCTACGTTTGCTCGCTGTTCTGCTGCTGCTCGCCGCCCTGCCGGCGGCGATGGGGAACCCGCATCGCCATTGGCTCACAAACCAATGGACACACCCTGGTAGGGCGGAAAAGCGAAGCGCCTTCCGCCGCATGCACCCAGACCGCACAATGCCGTCATGCCGGACTATCGTCGCAACCGCGTACCGGGCGGCAGCTATTTCTTCACCGTCAACCTGCTCGAACGCGGCAGCTCCCTGCTCGTCACGCGTTTGCATGATCTGCGCGATGCCGTGCGCACGGTACGCGCCCGCCGTCCCTTCCACATCGACGCCTGGGTGGTGTTGCCTGATCACATGCACGCGGTCTGGACACTGCCAGACGACGACACGGACTATTCGGGCCGCTGGAAGGCGATCAAGATCGCTTTCGCCAAGGCCTTGCCCAAGACCGAACGCCTGTCAGCGGTACGCGCGGCCAAGGGTGAGCGCGGTATCTGGCAGCGTCGCTTCTGGGAACACACCATTCGTGACGAACAGGACTATGCGGCGCATGTCGATTACGTTCACATCAACCCTTTGAAGCATGGCCTGGTGACCCGCGTTAAAGACTGGCCGCATTCGTCCTTCCATCGCTGTGTGGCGCGTGGCATCTATGCGCCGGATTGGGCTGGTCAGGGTGTGGAAGATCTGTGCGCGGGGGAGCGGGGAGGGTGATGGCCCCTGCTTCATTCGGCGGAAGGCGCTGCGCTTTTCCGCCCTACTCTTCCGCACCATCGGTGGGGCGCCCCGGCTTGGCGCCGGGGCGCGGCGTCAGGATTGCCCGACCAGGATGGGCATGCCCAAGAGCGGCCACAGTACGCTGACCGCCAGGGCCAGCACCCCCAGCAGGACCACGCTCAGCAGCAGGCCGTGGCGGAAGAATTCGCCGGTGGAGAACTGCCTGGAGTCGTAGGCGATGGCGTTGGGCGCGGCGCCGATCAAGAGCAGGAAGGGCATGCCGGCGGTGACCAGGGAGGCGTACATCACCACGTCCGGGGCCACGCCCATGTACCTGGCGATGACCAGGGCCACCGGCAGGACGATGGCGATGGCCGCCACGTTCATGATGAAGTTGGTCATGATCAGCACGAAGGCGGCGATGCCCATGACGAAGACGAACCAGTGCGCGTCCTGCAGCAGGGCCAGCCACTGCACCGCCATCCATTCGGCGGCGCCCGTCTGCCACAGGCAGAAGCCGAGGCTCATGGCGCCGGAGAACAGCAGGATGATGTTCCAGGGAATCTCTTCCAGGTTCTTCACGCTGAGGATGCCGACGATGAAGAACAGCAGGGTGGAGCACAGCATCAGCGCCGCCCGGTCGATGGGTTGCAGGAAGGGCACCACGCCCTTCAGCGACATCAGCAGCACCACGCCGAAGACGATGCCCAGCACGGTCTTTTCCTGGCGGGTCATCGGTCCCAGGCCGTCGGCCAGGCGCTTCACCGTGTTCTTGAGACCGGGAATCGCGTCCTTCTCCGGCTTCAGGAAGACGATGAGGTAGAACCAGATGGCGAACACCATGATCCAGCCGATGAGGAACATGTAGCTGGTGAGTTCGAAGAAGCCGATCTCCTGGCCGGTGAATTCCTTGTACATGCCCGCCGCCGCCGGGCCGCGCGCGGCGCCCAGGAAGGTGATGATGGAGCCGGCGCCGGCGGCGTAGGCCATGCCGATGAACAGGCTCTTGCCGAAGTTGGTTTGCCTGTCGCCCTCGCCGTAGAGGGCGTAGATGGCGAGCAGGATGGGGAACATGGTGGCGGCCACGGCGGTATGCGCCATCAAATGGGCCAGCGCGGCGGTGACCACCAGGCAGCCGAGCAGGATCATGCGCGTGTTCTCCCCCGCCACCGTCAGCATCCTGTAGGCGATGCGCCGGGTCAGGCCGGACTGGGTGAAGGCCAGGCCGATGACGATGGAACCGAAGATGAACAGCACCGACGGGTCCATGAAGTCGCGGAAGGCGTCCTTCGCCGGGCGGATCAGGAACAGGGCCTGGAACACGCCGATGGCGATGGCGGTGACGCCGATGGGAATGACCTCCCAGATCCACCAGATGCCGGCCAGCAGGAACAGGCCGATGGCGGCCTTGCCCTGCGGGCTCAGGGTGAAGCTCTTGCCGGCGGGGTCGACGGCGTCCGGCCAGGCCGGCATGAAATAGACCGCCAGGAAGACGCCCAGGCCGGCCAGCAGGATGAACAGCTTGTTCCAGTCGTAGGCGGGGCCGGCCGACTCGATGCGGGGAGAGGTGGACTCAGTCACGCAGCACCTCCGTCGCGGCCAGGTTGAAGACGTCGACGATGCGCACGACGCCGGCCACCCTGCCGTCCTCCAGCACCGGCAGCATGTGTACGTTGTGGGCGATCATCAGAAAGGCGGCGAGCGTGACGGGATCATCGCTGCGCACGGTGTGGCGTACCGGGGTCATGTGGGCGGAGACGGTGGCCTGGGCCATCCGCTGGCACTGGCTGGTGAAGGATTCCTGCCAGAGCAGGGAAAGGGAGACGCCGACTGAAGTGGTGTCGGTGCCGACGCCGGCATGCTGGGACAGGGATGCCCGAATGTAGTCCGGCATGAGGGCGCGCAGCAGATCGACCAGGCTGAGGATGCCCACCACCTTGGCCGTGTCGTCGAACACCAGCATGTGGCGATAGCGCCAGCCGCCGGAGGTGTGCTGGCGGTGCAGCATGGCGTAGGCTTCCTTGAGCGAAGCGTCGTGGGCAATGCGGGGAAATTCGGCGACAGGTACCAGGATGTCGCGCACGATGCTGGTGATCATGACGGGGGTCTCCTTGCGGAATCGGGTGGCGCGCCGCCAGCCGCGGCCGGTGCAGGATATCACCCCACGGGCGGTGTGGGCAGTCGCCCGGCAAGCCGGCCTGAGGCCGGCGCGCGGGATCGGTGGTAACGTTCAGGCTCCCGTTGCCGGAGGATGAGACCCTATGCAAGACCTGCGCGCGCTGGTGGTGGACGATTCCAAGGTCGGACGTCTGACCATGCGGAGGAAACTGGAAGCCATGGGCATCCGGGTGGAACTCGCCGAATCGGGCCCGCAAGCCCTCGACATGCTGTCGCGACAGCGGCCGGACCTGATTTTCATGGACCACATGATGCCGGACATGGACGGCTTCGAGGTGACCCGCCGCATCCAGGCCAGCCCCGCGCTGCGCGACATCCCGGTGATCATCGTCAGCGGCAACGACGAAGCCGGTTTCGTCGAGGAGGCGCGGCAGGCCGGCGCCCTCGACGCCATGACCAAGCCGCCCGCCACCGAAGCGCTGGAATCGCTGCTCGCCTCGCTGCCGTCGCGGACCGAAGCCGCCGTCGCCGCGGCGCCGCCGCCGGCGGAGCCCCGCGTCGAGGCCGGCGCCCTGGCGGAGAGTGCCGTGGCCGCGCTGCGGACGGAGGTCGACGAACGCCTGGCGGTGCAGGCCGCGAGCCTGGACGAACTGGACCGGCGTCTGGCGGAGCTGGCGGCGCGGCCCGCGCCGGACCTGCCGGCACTTGCGGCCGACCTGGAACAGCGTCTCGCCGCCGGCCTGGCCGGCCAACAGGCGCGCGGCGACGGCCAGGCCGCCGAGTTCGAGACCCTGCGAGCGACGCTGCGGGCCAGGCTGGACGCACAGGCCGGGGAACTGGCGGCGAAGACGGCGTCTCTGCGACAGGACCTGGAGAGCGTCACGGGCGAAGTCGGCCGGCTGGGTGAAGAACTGCGCGCCGCCAGAACCGAGATCGAAGCGCGCCTCGCCGGGCTGGAAGCGGCCCTGGAGACGACGTCGCGGGCGGAGAGGGTCGAGCACGCGGAGGCGGCCGCGCAAACCGGGGCGGCTGTCCGCGAGCTGACTGTCGACCTGGTCGCCGTCCGCGCCGAGTCGGCGGCCCTGCGCGAACGTCTGGACGCATCTTCTCCGCGTGCAGTCATTATGGATGCGGCGGCCGGCGGCGGCCCGGCGCCGGCAACGCGCGACGACGATGCCGGCGCGCGCGGCGAACTGGACCGCTTGCGCGCCGGCTTCAAGCGCCTGGCCGGCATGACGCTGCTGGGCGGCGCCGTGCTGCTGGTCATCGCGCTGTTTGCCCTGATGCGGGGATAAGCCGGACCGGCCAGCCGCCATGCCTGCGCCGCGCCCCGGTCCCCAGGTGGACCGGATCGTCTTCCCGCTGGCCTGCGCCGCCTTCGCCAGTTCCGCGGCCCTGCGTCTGGTCGACCCCATGCTGCCGGCGCTGGCGGCGGATTTTCACACCACCGTCGGCGGCGCCGCGGTGGCGGTCACCGCCACCGGCCTGGCTTACGGCCTCCTGCAACTGCTGTTCGGCCCGCTCGGCGACCACTACGGCAAGCTGCGCGTGATCACTTTCGCCTGCCTGGCTTCGACCCTCGGCGCCGCCCTGGGGGCGCCGGTGGTCGACCATTTCGGCGCGCAATGGCTGTTCCTCGCCGCCGCGCCGATGTTGCCGCTGACGGGATTCGTCCTGGCGAGCCACATCAAGGCCCGGCATCGCGCGCTGAAACTGGCCGCCCGGGGCGGGGCGGGGTGAAGCCGGGCGAGCTGTCCGAGGCGGCGCTCGCGCGGCGTTTCCAACGCCTGGGCGCGCTGCTCGATGCCCACGCCGGGCTGTGGCGGCCCGCGCCCTTTCACGTGCCGCGGCCGGCCTGGTGCGCGGCGCATCCCGGCTATGCGGCGCATCTGCTGGCCCTGGCCGATGCCGAGGTGGCAAGCCTGGCCGGCGACAACGCCGCCCTCGTCGATCTGGCCGGCCGCTTCCTGCCCGAACTCCTGCAACTGCGCGGACTCACCGCGCTGCCGCGTCAGCAGGAACCGCCCGAAGTCCCGGAGGAATGCGCATCCCGCCACATGCCGGGGCGCAAGCGCGCGCAGATTGGCGCCTTCGCCGCCGGCGTCGGGCCGATCGCGCGTCCCGTGCTGGAGTGGTGCGCCGGCAAGGGCCATCTGGGCCGCCACCTGGCGCGCCGCTGGGGCGTTGCCGTCACCAGCCTGGAGTGGGACGGCGCGCTGTGCGCCGACGGCGAGCGGCTTGCCGGCGGCGTCGGGCAGACCTTCGCGCAGGCCGACGCCCTGGCCCCCGCCAGCGCGCGTCTGCTCGCCGGCCGCCACGCCCTGGCCCTGCACGCCTGCGGCGACCTGCACCTGGCCCTGCTGCGCGGCGCGGTGGAGTGGGGGGCGCCGGCCCTGGATCTGGCGCCCTGCTGCTACTACCGCATCGCCACCCCCGACTACCGGCCCCTGAACGCGGACGCGAACCTGCGCCTGTCGCGAGACGAGTTGCACCTGGCGGTGACCGAGACCGTCACCGCCGGCGCGCGCGAGCGGCGCGAGCGCGACCGCGCCCAGGCCTGGAAGCTGGCCTTCCTGGAATGGCGCGCGGCGCGCGGCGTGGCGCGGGAAAAGACCTTCAAGCCGGTGCCCGCGGCCTGGATGGCGGATGGCTTTACCGCCTGGATCGAAAGGCTGGCGGCGCGCGAGGGCTTCGCCACGGCCGTGGGCGAAGTCGGGGCCGCTTGGGAAGCAACCGGCTGGCATCGCCTGGCGGAAGTGCGCCGCCTGGAACTGGCCCGCCTGGCCTTTCGCCGGCCCCTGGAAATCTGGCTGACGCTGGATCGCGCCCTCTTTCTCGCGCGCCACGGCTACCGCGTGCGCCTGGCGGAGTTCTGCGATCGCGCACTGACGCCGCGCAACATCCTGATTTCCGCGCGGATGTGCGCGCGCTCACAAGGCGTGGATTTTGCCAACCGATCAACCGCTCAGGATGCTTCATGGACGTGATCTCCCACGCCAACGGACATGACTTTGAGAAGACGCCCCGAAGCATGAAAGTCATGCCCGTTTCCCTCCCTTGCAGGGCGCGCCCCGGACTGCATTCCGGGGCCGTTCGGCGGGCGC
>JBBIIR010000102.1:0-7226 GCA_037446455.1 Hydrogenophilales bacterium
GCCCGCATCCTGCGGCTGAAGGCGAGGCCGCGCAACAAGGGCCTCATCCTCATCGGCTCCGACTGTCACCAATTCAACCTTGATTCCTCGGTTGAACACGTCCGAAGGCGCGGCTGTGCGGGCGTGTAGCGGGCTCACCCAAATGGTGAACCGCGTCGAAGGCGCAAACGTCAGCAACCATGCGGATTTCCGAAGATCAATGAGCGGTCAGCCGAGGAATCAAGGTTCAAGCCTTACCTCGCGCCCAATCCCCGCGAGATCCTGCGCCGCCTCGGCGACTGGTGGCCCGGACCGACCACCCTGCTGCTGCCCAAGGGCCGGCGCTGCCCGCGCTGGTTGCTCGGGCGGCACGAGAAGATGGCGGTGCGCGTCACCGCGCATGCCGAGGCCGCGCGCCTCTGCCATTTCCTGGGCATGCCCCTGGTCTCGACCAGCGCCAACCTGGCCGGCCGGCGTCCGCTGAAAACGGCCGCCGACTGCCGGCGCCAGTTCGGCGCTCGCGTGCTCGTGCTGGAAGGCCGCATCGGCCGCCGCAAGCGCCCCTCCACCATCCTCGATCCCTACCGCGGCGGCGTGGTGCGGCCCCGATGCGCGGGTGTCGGTGGTCAGGGCGGCGACCTGGGTTATGCTGGCCGCGTTTCCCGCCGGAGACCCGCCATGTTTTCTCTCTATGGCCTTTCGGGCCAGCATTTTCGCGGCACCCTGGAGCAACTTTCGCAATTGACCGGGGTGACCCGCGCCCGCCATGGCAGGGCGATCGGCCAGGAGGGCGAGGAAGCGCTGCCGACTTTCCTCGAGCGGACGCATAGCCGGGATACGGGCGGGTCGACCGCGGGCCACGAGGCCGCCGCCCGCGCCTACCAGGAAACCCTGCAAGCGCCCGAGCAGGAGCGCGGTCCCCTGTATCACGCCTACCAGATCATGACCCGCGAGGTATTTACCCTGTCCGTCGAGGAACAGGCGGCGGCGGCCTGGCGCCGCCTGCTGGCGCGCGGCGTGCGCCAGGCGCCGGTATTGGATGCCGACGGCAGGCTGGTTGGCCTGGTGACGGAACGCGATCTGCTGATCAGCTTCGACCTGCAACGGAAGCCCGGTCGCATGCCCCTGGTGCGCCATGTCGGCGAGGTCATGCTGTCGCCGGTGATCACCGCCGATCCGGTCACCGACATCCGCCGCATCGCCCGCGTTCTGCTGGACGATGACCTGCCCGGCCTGCCCGTGGTGAACGACGCTGGCGCTCTGGTCGGTTTCGTCAGCCGGGGCGACATCCTGCGCGCGGTGCTGGCGGATCCGCCCCTGAGCCTGTGGAGTTGAGGATTCCCGCGAGCATGGGGCGGCGCAATCGCGAAGTGCGCGGCCGGCGCCCTATTTCTGGGTAGAATCCGGCCGTTTGGGTCCGCCTCGATTGCCATGAACACGGAACGCGTCAAGGAATTCCTCCTGGAGTTGCAGGAGCTCATCGTCGAACGCATGGAGCAGGTGGACGGCAAGACCTTCCGCCGCGATGGCTGGGAGCGGCCCGAGGGCGGCGGCGGCTATTCCTATCTGGTGGAGGAGGGCAACGTCCTGGAGCGGGGCGGCTGCAACTTCTCCCACGTCATGGGCGCGCAGCTGCCCCCCTCGGCGACGGCGCACCGGCCCGAACTCGCCGGCCGGCGCTGGCAGGCCATGGGCGTGTCGCTGGTCATGCATCCGCGCAATCCCTATGCCCCCACCTCGCACATGAACGTGCGTTTCTTCGTCGCCGAGAAGGACGGCGAGGCGCCGGTGTGGTGGTTCGGCGGCGGCATGGACCTGACCCCCTACTACGGTTTCGAGGAGGACGCGGTGCACTTCCACAGCATGTGCCGCAAGTCGCTCGACCCCTTCGATGCCACCCTGTATCCGCGCTTCAAGCAGTGGTGCGACGAATACTTCTTCCTCAAGCACCGCAACGAGCCGCGCGGCGTGGGCGGCATCTTCTTCGACGACCTTTCTTCGCTCCCCTCTCCCTTAAGCGGGGGAGGGGGCAACGCATCGGCGCTCAACGCCGATGCGTTCGAGCCGTGCTTCAACCTGACCGAATCGGTGGGCGACCACTTCCTCTCCGCCTACGTGCCCATCCTCGAGCGTCGCGCCGACACGCCCTACGGCGAGCGCGAGCGGGATTTCCAGCTCTACCGCCGCGGCCGCTACGTGGAATTCAACCTGGTGTTCGACCGCGGCACCCTGTTCGGCCTGCAATCCGGCGGCCGCACCGAATCCATCCTGATGTCCATGCCGCCGCTGGTGAAATGGCGCTATGACTGGAAACCCGCGCCGGATACGCCGGAGGCCCGCCTGTACAGCGATTTCCTGCGGCCCCGTGACTGGCTGGGGGAGTTCGCGCGGCCCTGAGACTTACCCGCCCGGCCGGCGCCCTGTCGGCCGCGGCACCCGCCGATAGCCAGCAATGATGCCCGAGACGCCCATCCGCGTGCCGCCCGGCGCGCTGCCGCCGAAGAAACCGCGCAAGCTGGGTCCGGGCTTCTGGATCTTCATCCTCGCGGCGATGCTGCTGGGCGCGCTGGTCGCCGCCTATGAACTGATCGCCTCGCCGTTCCAGGCCATGGTGCTGGCGGGCTACGGCAAGCGGCTCACCTTCCAGACCGAGGCCGGCGAGAATCCGGACCTGCGTACCCCCGCGGCGGGACCCTACAACATCCGCCTGGGCTACGTCGAACTGCCGCAACACATCCAGCGCCTGAAGCAGCAGGGTTTCCTGGTGACCGGGCAGGCGCGCCTGTCGCCGGACATGACGCGCGTGCACGATTTCGGCCTGTTCATGCCCTATGCGGAAAAGTCCGTGGCGGGTCTGGACATCCTCGACTGCCGCGGCGAACCGCTCTACAGCGCGCGCCATCCCCGCCACGCCTACGCCGATTTCTCCGGTGTGCCGGCCGTGGTGGCGAACACCCTGCTGTTCATCGAGAACCGCGAACTGCTCGATCCCAATCACCCGCAGCGCAATCCGGCGGTGGAGTGGGACCGCCTCGGCGCGGCGCTGCTGGAGAAGATGCTGCAGGCGGTGGATCCCTCGCGCAACGTGCCCGGCGGCTCCACCCTGGCCACACAGATCGAGAAATACCGGCATTCCCCGGACGGTCTGACCATGACCCCCGCCGACAAGCTGCGGCAGATGGTGTCCGCCTCGTTGCGCGCCTATCTGGATGGCGAGGATACGCGCGACACGCGGCGCCGCATCGTGCTGGATTACCTGAACTCGGTGCCGCTCGCCGCGGCGCCCGGTTTCGGCGAGGTCAACGGCGTGGGGGATGGTCTGTATGCCTGGTTCGGCCTCGATTTCGAGGAGGTCAACCGCCTGCTGCGCGCGCCCAAGCCGACGCCGGAAACCGCGCGCGCCTACAAGCACGTGCTGGGTCTGCTGATTTCCCAGCGCAAGCCGTCCTATTACCTGTTGTCCGGCCGCGAGGAACTGAATACCCACGTCGACGCGCACCTGCGCCTGCTGGCGGACGCGCGGGTGATCAGTCCGGAGTTGCGCGACGCGGCCATCCGCGAACGCATCGCCTTCCGCGCGAATGGCAAGGCGCGCGGCAACGGCGGCAGCGAACTGTTCGAGGACAAGGCGGCCAGCGCCCTGCGCGTCGAGCTCTCCGGCCGTCTGGGCGTGCCGCGCCTGTATGACCTCGACCGCCTCGACGTGAAGGCCCGCGCCACCCTGCACGCTCCCACCCAGCGCGCCATCTCGGCCTTCCTGCGGCGCCTGTCCGATCCGCTGGTGGTGGAGGCCGCCGGCCTCTACGGACAGTACCTGCTGGCGCCCGAGAACGACCTGTCCAAGCCCATCTACAGCTTCACCCTCTACGAGAACACGGAAGAGGGCGCCCTGCTGCGGGTGCAGGCCGACAACCTGAACCAGCCCTTCGACATCAACAAGGGCGCCAAGCTGGACATGGGCTCCTCGGCCAAGCTGCGCACCCTCCTCACCTACCTGCAACTGGTGGCGGAACTGCACGAACAATACGCCGGCCTGTCGCGCGCCGAGCTGCTCAGGGTCAAGGTGGCGGACAAGGATCTGCTGCTGCGCTGGGTGTTGAGCTATCTCGCCGGCGCCCGCGACAAGTCGCTCACGCCCATGCTGGAAGCGGCCATGGCGCGCACCTATTCGGCCAGCCCGGCGGAATCCTTCCTCACCGGCGGCGGCGTGCACCAGTTCGCCAACTTCAACCGCGAGGACGACCACAAGGTCATGGACATGTGGGAGGCCACGCGCAATTCGGTGAACCTGCCCTTCATCCGACTGATGCGCGACATCGCGCGGCACTTCATGTATCGCGACCCGAAGGGCGCGGCGCAGATCCTGGCCGACCCCAAGGACCCGCGCCGCGCGGAGTATCTGCGGCGCTTCGCCGACAAGGAGGGCAAGTCCTATCTGGCCCGTTTTCACAAGAAGTACAAGGGACTGAAACCCGAGGAAGCCAGCAGCGCCCTGCTCAACCACCTCACCGCCAACCCCAGGCGGCTGGCCGCGGTGCACCGATATCTGGAGCCCCAGGCCGACGTCGCCGCCTTCAGCGCCTTCATCCGGCAGCGCCTGAACAATCCCGCCAGCCTGAACGAGGGGGACTACCAGTTCCTCTACGAAACCTACGGCCCGGACAGGTTCAACCTGTCCGACCGCGGCTACATCGCCCAGATCCATCCCCTGGAACTCTGGCTGGTGGCCTATCTGCGCGCGAATCCGCGGGCCGGCTGGAGCGACATCACCAAGGCCAGCCAGAAGGAACGTGTCGAGGTGTATGGCTGGCTGCTCAACACCAGCCACAAGAACGCCCAGGATCTGCGCATCCTCTCCCTGCTGGAGATCGAGGCCTTCCAGGAAATCCACCGGCGCTGGCGCCAGCTCGGCTACCCCTTCGGCAGCCTGGTGCCGTCCTACGCCACCGCCATCGGCTCCTCGGCCGACCGGCCCGCCGCGCTGGCGGAAATGATGGGCGTGATTCTCAACGATGGCGTCAAGCTGCCGCCTGTCACCCTGACCGGCGTGGAGTTCGCGGCGGGCACGCCCTATCACACCGTCCTCAAGCGTGAACTGCCGGAAGCCACGCGCATTTTCCGCGCCGAGGTGGCGCAGGTGGTGCGCCACGCGCTCGTCGACGTGGTGCAGCAGGGCACCGCCCGTCGCTTGCGCGGCGCCTTCCCCCTGGCCGGCGGCGCGTCCCTGACGCTGGGAGGCAAGACCGGCACCGGCGACCACCGTTACGAGGTGTATTCCGCCAGCGGACAGGTGCTGGAATCCAAGGTGATGAATCGCACCGCCACCTTCGCCTTCTTCCTGGGTGAGCGTTTCTTCGGCGTGGTGACGGTTTTCGTGCCCGGTGAGGCGGCCGCCGACTACCGCTTCACCAGCGGCATGGCGGTGCAGATCGTGAAGAACATCGAACCCGCCCTGCGTGGGCTGATACTCGGCAGCGAGGTTCTCGAACCGACCTGGGCGGAAAGTCTCGCGGCCTTCGAAGCCGAGTCGATGCAGCCCAGCGCGGAAGCCCCGCAGGCCGCCCCGCTGACGGCTGAAGCCGCCGCGGTCGCGCCGGCGGCGCCCGGCAGCCCGGCCGCCGCCGCTTCCGGCAAGCCGGCGCCCGTCCGACAGGCCGCCCCCAAGCCGGCGCTGCCGTCGTCCGCCCCGTTGCCGGCCGCCTTGAAACCGAAGCCCGTGCCGGCGACGCCGGTGAAACCGGTGGAAGCGGAGCCCGTGCAGGCGCCGCCGCCGCCGCAGGTGGACAAACCGGATCCGCCGCCTCCCCCACAGGCGCCCACCCCCAGAAGCCAGACGCCGCCGCCCGGGGAAAAGCGCGGCGGCCCCTGGAGCCCGGGCGAGGGCGAAGGCTGGAGTTTTTCCCGCGGCGGCTGAGCACAGCCCCCAACTCTCCGCTGCGCGTCGAGTTGCCCCCCACGGGGGCCAAGAAACACTCGGGGCGGCCCTTCGTGTTTCTTGAGGTGGAAAAGGCGAGGGCCGCGCAAGCGGCCCCGTGCAGCGCTCCCCCGCGGGTGGGGGGTGGCGGGAGCTCAGTGCATGGGCCGCTTCATGAAATTGACGACCTTGGCCTCGGCAGGCGGGCCCTTGCGCGAGCTGGCGCAGGCGCCGCCGCCCTCGGTCTCCATGACAATGCCCTCGGCTTCGTGCAGGAGATTGATGACGTCGACGAAGAAGCGCTCCTTGGCCATGGCCAGCGCGGTGCGGCCGCCGTCGTTGGCGGCTTTCACGTCGGCGCCGGCTTCGAGCAGCACCTCGCAGACCGCCGCCTCGCCGGCGCCGGCCGCCAGCATGAGAGGGCTGAGACCGTAGAAGATGCGCGCGTTGACGTCGGCGCCGGCTTCAACCAGGGCCCGCGCCACCGGCGCGAAACCGCAATCCAGCTCGTGGTTGTAGGCGGCCTTGAACAAGGGGGTCCAGTCATTGGCGTCGCGCGCGTTGCAGTCGGCGCCGGCTTCCAGCAGGGCGCGCGCGGTCTCCAGGTGTCCGCCCTGGGCGGCCAGGTGCAGCGGGGTGCGGCCTTCCTGGTCGCGGCTGTCGGCGTCGGCGCCGGCGGCCAGCAGGCGGCGCACCTCGGCGTGGTCGCCGGCCTGGGCGGCAAGGTGAAGTTCGGTGGACATGGGCATCTCCGGGAAAATTAATACCCGAGTATTGTAATCAACTATTAGCCGGGTGCCAGCGGTTTTTTCAGGCCGGCCAGGCCGCCGCGCAATACCCGCGTATCGAAGCCGCGCTGCGCGAGCAGGAAGGCGGCCGTGCTGGCGCGGCGTTCGCCGTGGCCGAAGAGGATATAGAGCCGGTCGCGGGGCAGGGCGGCGGCCTTCACGCGCAGCAGGTAGAGGGGAATGTTGAGAGCGCCGGGCAGGCTGCCGTGGCGGTATTCGTCTTCCAGGCGCACGTCCACGGTCTGCGCGCCGCCCTCGCGCAGCAGCCGCAGCGCCTCCGCCTCGTCGACCAGACGCACCAGCGGCGCCTGCAACTGGGCGTGGAAGTCGTCGGCCGCCAGGCGCATGAGTTGGCCATCGCCGAGCATGCTGACGGTGGCGTTGCGGGCTTCGCCGGAAATCAGGGCCTCCTCGCCGAAGCCCTGGCCGGCCTCCAGTTCGGCCAGGCGCAGGGGGGCGCCGGCGCCGGTCTGGCGCTCGACGCGGGCGCGCCCGCGCCGGATCAGGTAGTAATAGTCGCCCGCCTCGCCCTGGCGGATCACCAC
>JBBIIR010000103.1:0-7122 GCA_037446455.1 Hydrogenophilales bacterium
CCAGGATCACTTTGGCGATCCAGCCCTTGGCGCGTTCGCGAATGGCTTCTAGCATGGTGGTGCAATCACTCGGTCATGGGCTGTGCAACCCGGATCAAAAAAAAAGGCGAACTCGCGTTCGCCTTTGAGGTGTTGGCGGAGTGGACGGGACTCGAACCCGCGACCCCCGGCGTGACAGGCCGGTATTCTAACCGACTGAACTACCACTCCTTGTACTGCTTATGACTACTTGAAACTGCCAACCCTGGCTGGTGGGTGCTGACGGGGTCGAACCGCCGACATTCGCCTTGTAAGGGCGACGCTCTACCAACTGAGCTAAGCACCCGTCAGAAAGACCGCTAGTTTACAGCGTCTTTCAGCGCTTTGCCAGCACGGAATTTCGGAACTTTCGCGGCCTTGATCTTGATGGCGGCTCCTGTGCGGGGGTTGCGGCCGGATCGGGCGGCGCGCTTGCCCACGTAGAAGGAACCAAAGCCCACCAGAGTGACCATCTCGCCTTTCTTCAAGGCCTTTTTTACGGCGTCCATGGCGCCATCGAGGGCGCGTCCCGCGGCCGCCTTGGAAATATCGGCGGAGGCGGCGATGGCATCGATCAATTCGGATTTGTTCACGGAGTCCCCCTTTCAGTGGATGAAGGCACGCAGGCGCAAGCCTGCGCGGGGTTTTATAGAACCCGGCCAACCCAGTGTCAAGCGCCTTCTGGCCGGAAAGCCGCGTCAATGCTTGATTACGGCGGGAGGCTCGGTGGCCGGCGGAAGCGGTGCGGGGGTCTCCGCCGCGACCGTCGCCTCGGCGATGGGTTCGGGCATGCGCTCCAGGGCCGCCTCCAGCACCTGTTCGATCCACTTCACGGGCTGGATTTCCAGGCGGTTCTTGATGTTGTCCGGGATCTCGACGAGGTCCTTGACGTTGCCTTCGGGGATCAGCACTTTCTTGATGCCGCCGCGATGCGCCGCCAGCAGCTTCTCCTTGAGGCCGCCGATGGGCAGCACCTCGCCGCGCAAGGTGATCTCGCCGGTCATGGCCACGTCGCAGCGCACCGGGATGCCGGCGAACACCGAGACCATGGCGGTGGTGATGGCGGCGCCGGCGGAAGGACCGTCCTTGGGTGTGGCGCCCTCCGGCATGTGGATGTGCATGTCGTTCTTCTCGAAGGCATCGGCGACGATGCCCAGGGCCTTGGCGCGGCTGCGCATGACCGTGCGCGCCGCCTCGATGGATTCCTTCATGACGTCGCCGAGTTGGCCGGTGCGGGTGATGTTGCCCTTGCCGGGCATCATGGAAGCCTCGATGGTAAGCAGCTCGCCGCCCACCTCGGTCCAGGCCAGGCCGGTGACCTGGCCCACCTGGTTGATCTTCTCCGCCATGCCGTAGGTGTAGCGCTGCACGCCGAGGTACTTGTCGAGGTTCTTGGCGGTGACGCTGATCTTGCCCTTGGCCTTCTTCAGGGTCTGGGCGGTGACCGCCTTGCGGCAGATCTTGGAGATTTCGCGCTCCAGGCCGCGCACGCCGGATTCCCGCGTGTAGTAGCGCACGATGTCGCGCAGGGCGCTTTCGGCCACGTGCAGTTCGGTGTCCTTGAGGCCGTTGTTCTTCATCTGCTTCGGGCAAAGGTAGCGCTGCGCGATGCTGATCTTCTCGTCCTCGGTGTAGCCGGACAGGCGGATCACCTCCATGCGGTCGAGCAACGGGGCCGGGATGTTGAGGGAGTTCGCGGTGGCGACGAACATCACGTCGGAGAGGTCGTAGTCCACTTCCACGTAGTGGTCCTGGAAGGTGTGGTTCTGCTCGGGATCCAGCACCTCCAGCAGGGCGGAGGACGGATCGCCGCGGAAGTCCTGGCCCATCTTGTCGACTTCATCCAGCAGGAACAGCGGATTGCGCACGCCCACCTTGGTCAGGCTTTGCAGGATCTTGCCGGGCATGGAGCCGATGTAGGTGCGCCGGTGGCCGCGAATCTCGGCCTCGTCGCGCACGCCGCCGAGCGCCATGCGCACGAACTTGCGGTTGGTGGCGCGGGCGATGGACTGGCCGAGCGAGGTCTTGCCCACGCCGGGCGGGCCCACCAGGCAGAGGATGGGCGCCTTCAGCTTGTCCACCCGCTGTTGCACGGCCAGGTATTCGACGATGCGCTCCTTCACCTTCTCCAGGCCGAAGTGGTCGGTGTCGAGCACGTCCTGGGCGTTGTCCAGGCTCTTGCTGATCTTGGTCTTCTTCTTCCAGGGCAGGTTGATGAGGGTCTCGATGTAGGTGCGCACCACGGTGGCTTCCGCCGACATGGGCGACATCATCTTCAGTTTCTTCAGTTCCGCCTCGGCCTTCTTGGCGGCCTCGCGCGACATGTGGGCGGTCTTGACGCGCTTGTCCAGTTCGTCCAGATCCTGGCTTTCGTCGACGTCGCCCAGTTCCTTCTGGATGGCCTTGACCTGCTCGTTCAGGTAGTACTCGCGCTGGCTCTTCTCCATCTGGCGCTTGACGCGGCCACGGATGCGCTTTTCCACCTGGAGGATGTCGATCTCGGTCTCCATGAAGCCCATCAGGTGGTCGAGGCGGGCCTTCAGGTCGGTCATCTCGAGGATGGCCTGCTTCTGTTCCAGCTTCAGCGGCAGGTGGGCGGCGATGGTGTCGGTGAGCCGGCCGGCGTCGTCGATGCCGGCCAGCGAGGCCAGGATCTCGGGCGGAATCTTCTTGTTCAGCTTGACGTAGTTGTCGAACTGGGCGAGCAGGGCGCGGCGCATGGCCTCGATCTCGGAGTCCTCGACGCCGGTCTCCTCCAGAGGCTCGCCGCGCGCCATGAAATGGGAACCCTCGTCGATGAACTCCTCGACCTGGACGCGCTGGTTGCCTTCCACCAGCACCTTCACGGTGCCGTCCGGCAGCTTGAGCATCTGCAGGATGCTGGCGATGGCGCCGATTTCGTAGAGATCCTCGAAGGCGGGCTCGTCCTTGGCCGCCGACTTCTGCGCCACCAGCAGGATGTGCTTGCCCGCGTCCATGGCGGTTTCCAGCGCCTTGATGGACTTCGGCCGGCCGACGAACAGGGGGATGACCATGTGCGGGAACACCACCACGTCGCGCAGCGGCAGCAGCGGCAGGGTGACGGCTTCGGTGAAACGCGGGGTCTGGCTCATGTCATTCTCCGGCGGACGCGCCGCCACATCGGTTCGAGCTACATGACGCCGCCGGATCGGATTTCAACCCGGCGGGCAAAGTTTTCAGCCGGCGGCCTTGGCCTGCTCGGCGTACAGCAACAACGGCTTCGACTCGCCGCTGATGGATTTCTCGTCGACCACCACCTTGCTCACGTCCCGCATGCCCGGCAGTTCGTACATGATGTCGAGCAGGGACTGCTCGATGATGGAGCGCAGGCCGCGCGCGCCGGTCTTGCGCTTGAGCGCGCGCTTGGCGATGGCGGTGAGGGCCTCGTCGCGGAATTCGAGGTCGGCGCCTTCCATCTTGAACAGCTTCTGGAACTGCTTGACCAGGGCGTTCCTGGGTTCGGTAAGGATCTGTACCAGGGCCTTCTCGTCGAGTTCCTCGAGGGTGGCGATGACCGGCAGACGGCCGACGAACTCGGGGATGAGGCCGTACTTGATGAGGTCCTCCGGCTCCACCATCTTGAACACCTCGCCGACGTCCTTGCGGTTGTCCTTGGACTTCACCTCGGCGCCGAAACCGATGCCGGATTTCTCGGTGCGGTTGCGGATCACCTTGTCGAGGCCGCTGAAGGCGCCGCCGACGATGAACAGGATGTTGGTGGTGTCGACCTGGATGTATTCCTGGTTCGGGTGCTTGCGCCCGCCCTGCGGCGGAATCGAGGCGACGGTGCCCTCGATCAGCTTCAGCAGGGCCTGCTGCACGCCCTCGCCGGACACGTCGCGGGTGATGGAGGGGTTCTCCGAGCGGCGCGAAATCTTGTCGATCTCGTCGATGTAGACGATGCCGTTCTTCGCCTTCTCGACGTCGTAATCGCACTTCTGCAGGAGCTTCTGGATGATGTTCTCGACGTCCTCGCCGACGTAGCCGGCCTCGGTCAGGGTGGTGGCGTCGGAGATGACGAAGGGCACGTTGAGCAGGCGGGCCAGGGTCTGCGCCAGCAGGGTCTTGCCGGAACCGGTGGGGCCGATGAGCAGGATGTTGCTCTTCGCCAGCTCGACCTCGTCCTCCTTGTTGCCGCCCGGATTGCGCAGGCGCTTGTAATGGTTGTAGACGGCCACCGCCAGGGCCTTCTTGGCGAGGGACTGGCCGATCACGTACTGGTCCAGCACCGCGCTGATTTCCTGCGGCGTCGGCAGTTTGTCGCCGCTTTCCTTTTCCGGATCCTTGCCGACGTCCTCGCGGATGATGTCGATGCACAGATCCACGCACTCGTCGCAGATGAACACCGACGGGCCGGCGATGAGCTTGCGCACCTCGTGCTGGCTCTTGCCGCAGAAGGAGCAGTAAAGAAGTTTTTCGTCGCGGTCCGCCATGGTTCCGTCCTGTTAATACCCGATCATTTGACTCAAGTTTACGCGGCGTCGTTGCGGTTGGCCAGCACTTTATCGGCCAGGCCATACGCGACGGACTGCTCCGCGCTCATGAAGTTGTCGCGCTCCGTGTCCCGCTCGATGGTCTCGATGGACTGGCCGGTGTGGTCGGCGAGGAGCTGGTTCAGCTTCTGCTTGAGGTAGAGGATTTCCTTGGCGTGGATCTCGATGTCCGTCGCCTGGCCCTGGAAGCCGCCCAGGGGCTGGTGGATCATCACCCGCGAATTGGGCAGCACGAAGCGCTTGCCCTTGGCGCCGGCGGAAAGCAGGAAGGCGCCCATGCTGGCGGCCTGGCCGACGCACAGGGTGGAGACGTCCGGCTTGATGAAGCGCATGGTGTCGTAGATGCCCATGCCGGCGGTGATGGAGCCGCCGGGGGAGTTGATGTACAGGTAGATGTCCTTGTCCGGGTTTTCCGATTCCAGAAACAGCAACTGGGCCACCACCAGGTTGGCGCTCATGTCGTTGACCGGCCCCACCAGGAAGACCACCCGCTCCTTGAGCAGGCGGGAGTAGATGTCGTAGGCGCGCTCGCCGCGGCCGCTTTGTTCGATGACCATGGGGATGTACCCCAGGCCGGAAGGTTCCTGCGTCCAGTGGCTCATCAGGCGGTTCCCATCAGTTTTTCCAGCGGGGTCGTCTCATCGGTGACCTGGGCCCGCTCCAGCACCCATTGCACCACGTTCTCTTCCAGCACCAGGGCGCGCGCCTGCTTGAGGCGGGAAGCGTCCTGATAGTACCAGCCCACCACCTCGGCAGGTTCCTCGTAGCTCTGCGCGAACTCGTCCACCATGGCGCGCACCTGATCCTCGCTGGCGGTGATCTTCCGCTCGCGGATCAGGGCATCCATCAGCAGGCCCAGGGCGACGCGGCGCCTGGCCTGCGGCTCGAAGATGTCGTCGCCGAGCTTGATGTCCTGTTCCTTCAGGCCGCGCGCCTTCAGGTCGTTGAAGGCCTTTTCCCTGAGGCCCTGCTGTTCCATGGCCACCAGGCTGCCGGGCACGTCGAACGGCGTGGTTTCCAGCAGGCCGTTCAAGACCTGCTCCTTGACCTTGGCCAGCACCCGGCGCTTCGCTTCCCGCGCCAGGTTGCCGCGAATCTCCTCGCGCAGCCTGGCGACGCCGCCCTCGTGGATGCCCAGGCTTTGCGCCAAGGCCTCGTCCACCTCCGGCAGCACCGGCTCATGCACCGACTTGACGGTGGCCTCGAAGCTGGCGGTCTTGCCCGCCAGCTCCTTGGCGAAGTAGTCGGCCGGGAAGGCCACGTCGAAGGTCTTGCTTTCGCCCGCCTTCATGCCCGCCAGGCTGCCCTCGAAATCCTTCAGGGTGCGGCCTTCGCCGAGGATCACCGGGAAGTCCTTGGCCTCGCCGCCGGGGAACAGCTCGCCGCCGATCCTGCCCTGGTAGTCCACGTGCACGCGGTCGCCCTCGCGCGCCGCGCGCTCCACCGCGTGGTACTGCACGCGCTGCTTGCGCAGCACATCCAGGGTGCGGTCGACGTCGGCATCGCTCACCTCGACCACGGGACGGCTCACCTTGATCTGCGACAGGTCACCGACCTGGATTTCCGGGAACACCTCGAAGGTGGCGACGAAAGCGCCGTTTTCGCCCGGCGCGAAACGCGGGTAGCCGGCCACCGCCAGCTTGCCGGCCTGCACGGCCTCGCCAAACTCGCGGCTGAGGGCCTCGCTCATCACCTCGCCACGAATTTCGCCGCCATAGCGCGCCGCCACCAGCTTCATGGGCGCCTTGCCGGGACGGAAACCGTCCATGCGCACGGTGCGGGCCACTTTCCCCAGGCGCTTGCGCACTTCCGCCTCCACCTCCTCCTGGCTGAGGTTGAGGGTGACACGGCGGTTGAGTCCTTCCAGAGTTTCCACGTTTGCAGTCATAAGGTTTTCCTTGAACGATCGATATTCATGCCAACTAATCCTTTCGCCGGTTTGCACCCCGGGCCGCGTCCCGCGAACGCTGCAGCCGCGCGCGGCGCGAGCGAACAACGACCATCGCCGCGCGCCTGGCTTGAATGCAACCCGGACTGGTGCGAAAGGGGGGACTCGAACCCCCACAGGTTTCCCCGCTGGAACCTAAATCCAGTGCGTCTACCAATTCCGCCACTTTCGCGAAAACGGCCAAGTGTAAACTACACGCCCCCTCACCGCCAGCCGCGAGACAACGCGACTAAGAGGCAACCCTTTGTTTTTATTGGCATCCGCTCGATGAATACGGCCCATCTGGTGAACGCCGGGCATTACGAGAACTTCCCCGTGGCCTCGGTCTTCCTGCCCGCCCGGCTGCGCCCGGCCGTTCGCGCGATCTACGCCTTCGCCCGCAGCGCCGACGACTTCGCCGACGAGGGCGAGCATGCGGCGGCATGGCGTCTGGCCCGGCTGGCGGAATACCACGCCCACCTGCATGCCCTGGAACGCGGCGAGCATGTCGATCACCCGGTGTTCCGGCAACTCGCGCCCCACATCCGGGCGCACGGCCTGCCCTATCCCCTGTTCCACGACCTGCTCGCCGCCTTCGAGCAGGATTGCGAGAAAACCCGCTACGCCCATTTCGGCGAAGTCATGGACTACTGCCGCCGCTCC
>JBBIIR010000104.1:0-7105 GCA_037446455.1 Hydrogenophilales bacterium
CTGGCGGTTGGAGACGTAGACGAAACGCTCGTCGTCGCGCGGCGGCAGCCAGCCCACGCTTTGCCTGTCCATGGCGCCGCAGCCCGCCAGGGCATGGGCGGACAGTCGTGCGTCGAGGGCGGCGACATCCACCTCCCAACCGGCGGGAAGGCGGTAAAGCTGGAGATTCCTGAACCACATGGGCGCCTCGCAAAAAGCCGCGATTATACGGAGCGACGCGCCCGACGCCCGCGCGGCTGGCCGGATTCGCGGCGTCGCCCGGCGCGTGCCGGTGCCGGCGCGTCGTCTATGGTGAAAGCAGGGAAAGGAGCGGAACATGTTCAAACACATCCTGGTGCCCGTCGACGGCAGCGAGCTTTCCATGACGGCGGCGCGCGCCGCCATCGGCTTCGCCCGGCTGTGCGGGGCGCGACTCAGCTTCTACCACGCCACACCCACCTACTTCCCCGGTTACCTCGGCGCGGAGATGGTGGTGGCCGACCCCCGCGTCGATCAGGCCTGCATGGACGCCATGCGCAAGCGCGCGGACGCCGTGCTGGAGGAGACGCGCGGCCTCGCCGAAGTAGCCGGCGTGCCCTGCGCGACGCGCGCGACGGAAACCGACGCGCCGCACGCCGGCATCATCGCGGCGGCGGAAGCCGGCGGCTGCGACCTCATCTTCATGGCCTCGCACGGTCGGCGCGGCATCGGCGCCCTGCTGCTGGGCTCGGAGACGCAGAAGGTACTGACGCATAGCAAGGTGCCGGTGCTGGTGTATCGGTAGTGACGTCCGCTCTATCCGCGAACCCAAAAGGACGCAGCATGCCCGCCCCCCAAGCCCTGGACGTTTCCGCCCTGTACCGGCGCTGCGACCCGGAGCAGTTCGATTTCCAGACCACCGCCGAGTTGACCGCCGCCACCGAGATCGTCGGCCAGGCGCGGGCGGTGGACGCGGTGCGCCTGGGCATCGAGATGCGCCGGCCGGGCTACAACCTGTTCGTGCTGGGCGAGCCGGGCAGCGGCCGGCACTGCGCCGTGCGCCGTCTGCTGGAGGGCACCGCCTCCGGCGAGGCCGTGCCCAGCGACTGGTGCTACGTCTACAACTTCGCCGAGGCCAACAAGCCCCGCCTGCTGCGGGTGCCCGCCGGGCGCGGCGGACAGTTGCGCGAGGACATGCGGGCTTTCGCCGCGGAACTCGGCAAAGCCATCGCCGCCGCCTTCGAAAGCGACGAATACCGCGCCCGCGTCGAGGCCATCCAGGACGCCGCCAAGGCGCGCGAGGAACAGGCGCTGCGCGAACTGGGCCAGGCTTCCTCGGAACAGGGCATCGCCCTGCTGCGCACGCCGCACGGCTTCGCCTTCGCTCCGATGAAAAACGAGGAGCCGATGCCGCCGGAAGCCTTCGAGCAACTGCCGGAGGCGGACAAGGACCGCATCGGCGCCCTCATGCAGGAATACGGCGACAAGCTCAAGCAGCTCATGCACCAGTTCCCGCGCTGGCGGCGCGAGCTGCAAGCGCAGATCAAGCAGGCCAGCCGCGACGTCCTGGGCCTGGCGGTGGGCCATCTCATCGAGGAATTGAAGGGCCGCTACGCCGATCTCGCCGACGTGCTCGCCTTCCTCGACGAGGTGCTGCGCGACGTGGTGGAAAGCGGCGAGCAGATGCGCGAGCAGGCCAAGGTCGAGGGCGAGGCCGCCGCCATGCAGTTGAGCGGCAGCCTCACCGTGGGCCGCTATCAGGTCAACCTGCTGGTGGACAACACCGGCGCCGGCGCCGCCCCGGTGATCTACGAGGACAACCCCATCTATCCGAACCTGGTGGGCCGGGTGGACCACATCTCCCAGTTCGGCACCCTCATCACCAACTTCACCCTGGTCAAGCCCGGCGCCCTGCACCGGGCCAACGGCGGCTACCTGGTGCTGGACGCCCTCAAGCTGCTCACCCATCCCTACGCCTGGGAAGGCCTGAAGCGCGCCCTGCGCGCGGGCCAGGTGCGCATCGAATCCCTCGGCCAGGTCTACGGCTGGGTCGGCACCCAGTCGCTGGAACCGGAGCCGATGCCGCTGGACGTCAAGGTGGTGCTGATCGGCGAACGCCACGTCTATTACCTGCTGAAGGCCCTCGACCCAGACTTCGCCGAATTGTTCAAGATCGCCGCCGACTTCGAGAACGAGCTGCCGCGCGACCCGGCCAACATCCGCCTCTATGCCGAGTTTCTCGCCACCCTGGCGCGCGCCGGCAAGCTGCGTCCGCTTGAGCGGCAGGCGGTGGCGCGGGTGATCGAGCACGCCGCCCGCCTGGCCGGCGACGCCGAGCGCCTCACCGTGAGCCGGCGCGACATGGCCGACCTGTTGCAGGAAGCCGACCACCGGGCGGCGAAGGCCGGCCGCCAGCACATCGGCCGGGAAGACATCGAGGCCGCCCTCGCCGCCCAGATCCACCGGGTGGACCGGCTGCGCAGCCGACTGCATGAGGAAATCCTGCGCGACACCGTGCTCATCGCCGTCAGCGACGGCCGCATCGGTCAGGTCAACGGCCTCGCGGTCATCGGTCTCGACGACTTCCTGTTCGCCCACCCGGTGCGCATCACCGCCACCGCCCGCGTCGGCGAGGGCAACGTCATCGACATCGAGCGCGAAGCCGAGCTGGGCGGCGCCATCCACTCCAAGGGCGTGATGATCCTGTCCGCCTTCCTCGGCGCCCGCTATTCCCGCAACCTGCCCCTGTCGCTCTCGGCCAGCCTGGTGTTCGAGCAGTCCTACGGTCCGGTGGAGGGCGACAGCGCCTCCCTGGCCGAGTTGTGCGCCCTGCTTTCCGACCTGGCCGGCCTGCCGGTGAAGCAGTCCTTCGCCGTCACCGGCTCGGTCAACCAGTTCGGCGACGTGCAGGCCATCGGCGCGATCAACGAGAAGATCGAGGGTTTCTTCGACATCTGCCAGGCGCGCGGCCTCAGCGGCGAGCAGGGGGTGATCATCCCCGCCGGCAACGTCAAACACCTGATGCTGCGCGCCGACGTGGTGGAGGCCTGCGCCCAGGGCAAATTCGCGGTGCACGCGGTGAAGAACGTCGACGAGGCCATCGAGCTCCTCACCGGCATGCCCGCGGGCGAACCCAGCGAGGAAGGCATGGTGCCCGAGGGCACGGTCAACTTCCTGGTCGCCGCCCAGCTCGCCGAACTTTCCGCCGTGCGCCAGGCCTTCGCCGCGGCCGGCAAGCAGCACAACGGCGAAGACGGGGAGCCGGAAGGGAACGGCGGCACGCCTCCCCAAACCCAGGAAGGCCAGGAAAGCTGCAATCCTCCCTTGCCGTCATTCCCGCGCAGGCCGGAATCCAGGGGGTAGGTCAGATGGGTCCCGCCATTCATCTGAACAAGGATCCGTTGATCCGGCCCCTGGAAGTATCGACAGACACCCTCTCCCCCAGCCCCTCCCCCGCAGGCGGGGGAGGGGTGCGCGGCAGCGCGGGAGAGGGAATGTTTGGATGCTTCGGATCAACCGATTCCCGCCTGCGCGGGAATGCCTTCTCCGGGGTTGCTGATTCGCTTTCATCCACAGGCCCCCATGTCCTGCCATACGGAATCGAGAAACCATGACCCGCCGCCGCATCGTCATCCTCGGCGCCGCCGGACGCGACTTCCACAACTTCAACGTGGTGTACCGGCAGGATCCGGACGTGCGGGTGGTGGCCTTCACCGCCGCCCAGATCGCCGGCATCGCCGGCCGCCGCTACCCGCCGGAACTGGCCGGCCCGCTCTACCCGGAGGGCCTCCCCATCCTCGACGAAGCCGAGCTGGACGCGCTGATCCGACGCGAGGCTGTCCACCAGGTCGTGTTCGCCTACAGCGACGTTCCGCACCCGCACGTCATGCACCTGGCCTCGCGCGTGCTCGCGGCGGGGGCTGATTTCGTCCTGCTGGGGCCGGAATCGACCCAGTTGCGCGCCCGCGTGCCGGTCATCGCCGTCAGCGCCGTGCGCACCGGCTGCGGCAAGTCCCAGACCAGCCGCTACCTGGCCGGCCTGCTCAGGGAAAAAGGCCTGCGCGTCGGCGTGGTGCGCCACCCCATGCCCTACGGCAAGCTCGAGGACGAGGCGGTGCAGCGCTTCGCCCACGCCGCCGACCTGGACGCTGCGCGCTGCACGCTGGAGGAGCGGGAGGAATACGAGCCCCATCTCGCTATCGGCCACACCGTCTACGCCGGCGTGGACTACGGCCGCATCCTGGAAATGGCCGAAGCCGAGAACGACCTCCTGCTCTGGGAAGGCGGCAACAACGACTTCCCCTTCTTCGCGCCCGACTGGCACATCGTCCTGGTCGATCCCCTGCGGCCCGGCCACGAGGACAGCTTCCACCCCGGCGAGGCCACCCTGCGCATGGCCGACACGGTGGTCATCGGCAAGACCGACAGCGCCGCCGCTGACGACGTGGCAAGGGTCGAAGCCGCCGTGCGCCGCCTCAACCCCGGCGCCGACCTGCTGCGCGCCGCCTCCCCCGCCCGCCTGGACGATGCGGCGGCGGTGGCCGGCAAGCGCGTCGCCGTGGTGGAGGACGGCCCCACCGTCACCCACGGCGGCATGGCCTTCGGCGCCGGCTGGCTGGCCGCGCGCCGGGCCGGCGCCGAGATCGTCGACCCGCGCCCCTGGGCCGCGCCGGAGATCGCCGCCGCCTACGCCCGCTACCCCCAGCTCGGCGCCGTGCTGCCCGCCCTGGGCTATTCCGAGGCGCAACTGCGCGACCTGCGCGCCACCCTCGCAGCCATGCCGGTGGACGCCATCGTCTCCGCCTCGCCCATCGACCTCAAACGCCTGCTGGCCCCCGGCAAGCCGGTGGTGCGGGCGCGCTACGAGTACGCGGAAGCGGAAAGGCCGGGTCTGGCCGGCCGCCTGGACGACTTCCTGAAAGCCCACCCGTGCGGGTCGTGATCGCCCTGGGCGGCAACGCCCTGCAACGGCGAGGCGAACCCGCCGACCTGAAGCACCAGCGCCGCAACCTGGGCACCGCCGCCCGGGCGGTGGCGGAAGTCGCGGCCCTGCACGAGGTGGTGGTGACCCATGGCAACGGCCCCCAGGTAGGCTGGCTGGCCATGCAGACCGGCCTGGCCGGCGGCGCCCCGGACTATCCCCTGGACCTGCTCGACGCCGGCTCGGAAGGCATGATCCTTGATTCCTCGGTTGAACACGTCCGCAGGCGCGGTTGTGCGGGGGTCTGGCGCGAAGCGACGACGCCGCGGGGTCGTTCCCCGCAAGGAGGCGCGACCAGCCCGCAGGGCGCGGGACAGCGCGTAGCGCTGGTCCCGAGCGCAGCGAGGGATGGGCCGAAGGGCCACACAAAGCCAGGCGCCCGCACAGACGCGAAAGCGGGCGTGTAGCGGGCTCACCCAAATGGTGAACCGCGTCGAAGGCGCAAACGTCGGCAACCATGCGGATTTTCGAAGATCAATGAGCGGTCAACCGAGGAATCAAGGATCATGCCACCCTACCCTGCTGCATCGGCTGCCATGCCCGGTACTCGGACAGTCGCAGTCGGTAACGGGTGACGTTGCCCTCGTGCAGGTGGGCCAGATCGTCCATGGCCAGCGCAACCACCCGGTCCAGGTCTTCCGCGGGAACCAGGGAGGCCGCCAGCGTGCGCACCGCCGCTTCGCCGGGCGTATGCTGGCCGCGCACGATCTCGGCCACGATGGCGATGAGCGCCTCGCGCTGGCGCAGGCGCACGGGGTCGGGTTCGGCCACGGTTTCGCGGATGGCCATGTAGCGCTGGCAGGAGCGCTCGTAGGCCCAGACGAACACGTCGCGCAGCAGCTCCACCCGCTTCATCTCGTACACGCCCAGGGTGCCCTCGACATAGGCCCGCTCGGGCACGTCGATAAAGGACAGCGGGCAGAGGTTGCGCCGGATGAGCGGGATGTTGGCGCCCAGCCGGGAGACCCGCTTGTTCACGTCCACAAAGGGTTGCAGGTAGGGGATGTGGACCATGATGAAGAAGGCCTGCTCGAAGGGATCTGCGATGGCGTCGGCCTTGGCCAGGATCATGTGGAAATAGGCGTCGATCTGCTGCGGGATGCCGAGGGGGTGAAACACCGTGCCGCTGACCTCGACGATGCGGTTGCGCAGCCGCCCGCTTTCGTTGGGGTCGGCGAGCAGGTTCTCCGACAACAGCGCATGCAGGTTGTAGAAGGTGAAGGGGTTGAAGCCGACATCCTCGGCTTGCTCCACCAGCAGTTCGATGGCGGCCTTGTGGTTGAGGATCATCTGTGCCTCGCGGCGGTCCTTGCCCGCGGCCGCCTGGCCCAGCTCGATCAGGTTTTGCGTGTCGAGCCGGGTGTAGGTGTTGCCTTCGAGCCGGCTGGATGCCCAGGACAGGTCGATCAGCAGTCGCCCCAGGATGTCGCGCGCATGGGTGCCCGCCGGGCGCTCGCCGTCGGGGGAGCGGCCGATGTTGTGCAGGTGTTGGCGGATTTCCGCTGGCAAGTAGGCGGTTTCGTTGGGGCGATAGGCCTCAAGAAACTCGCGGTCGTAGCCCACCGGTTTGCGAAGCTGGATGGGTTGGCGGACGTAATCGATGACTTCACGCCCCGCGGGCGTGATGGGCACATGGATTTCGACTGTGGGCGCATATATTTCCGCGCCCGATGCAACGGTCTCGTTTTGGGTGAGATCAATATCAACGCTGCCGAGCGCCCGATACAAGCGCGCCTTGCCTTGCCCGGTAGCCGAGATATGTTTCCGGTCAGCCAACTCGCCCAAACGGCGCTGCAGGGTGCGACGGCTGACGAGGTCGGCCAGCGCGGCATGCAGGTCGTCAATGCCGACGCCTTCCGGATGCTTGGCGATCTCGGCCGCAATTCGCGGATTCAAATCCTCAGCAAGCTTTTTTGGCACGATCCACCCCTATATTGGCGCGTAAATATCAATACGCGCCATATTACTAGCCGTATTGGCGTGATTTGTCAATTTACGCGCCATTTATTTTGGCGCGATTGACGGGCTTCGCGCCAGAAACCTGAGCAGGCTCAAGGGCGTCGCGGGTTTCCACCCGGGCATCCATCTGCTGCCAGAAGGTGCGGCCGTCGGCCTGCCAGTGCTCCCATGCCGAACGCAGGCTGAGCATGTCGTTGCCCTCACCCC
>JBBIIR010000105.1:0-7091 GCA_037446455.1 Hydrogenophilales bacterium
GCACCCAATGCAGGCGGTTCTCGATGCCCCAGTGGCCGCGATGGAGCGCCAGCAATCGGCCGGGCGACGCGCTGGCCGGATCGAGGTCGGTGAGACCGTAGGCCCATTCCGTGCGTTGCTTCCCGGTGGTCGTTCCGGCGGCGCTTGGGCTCCCGGTTTCCATCCCGCCGCCGCCGGGGCACCTACAATCTACCCCATGTCCGCCGATTTCCTCCTGCAACTGCTGCTTCAGGTCTGGCTGCCCATCGCCCTGCTGGTGGCGGCGGGCGGCCTGTGGGTGCGCTACCGTCCGCGTTTTCCCGACGAGACCCTGCGCGTCAACCTGAACCGGCTGGTGGTGGACGTGTTCGCGCCGCCGCTCCTGTTCGCCCTCTCGGCGCAGGCGGAGATCAGCCGGGAACTGCTGACGGTGCCGGCGCTGACCATTGCCGGCATCCTCATCAGCTTCGCCCTGCTCTATCCGCTGCTGTTCCATTCCCCGCTTGGACGCGGGCTCAGGCGCGAGACGCGGGCGGCCATCCTGCTCGCCGGCTGCTTCGGCAACGTGCTGTTCATGGGCTACCCCACCCTGACTTTTCTTTACGGCGACATCGGCGGCAGCTACGCCGCCTTCGCCGACGTGCTGGCGGCGACCCCCCTGGTGTGGACCTTCGGCGTGTGGATCGCCACCCGCCTGGGGCACGAGGGCGGGCAGGGCCACAGCCTGCTGCGCACCATGCTCACCCTGCCGCCGATCTGGGGCTTCGTGCTGGGTTTCGCCGTGAACCTGTCGGGCCTGGAGGCGGAGCCGCTGGTGAAGGCGGCCAAGTTCATGGGCCAGGCCACCATTCCCATCATGCTGTTCACCCTGGGCCTGTCCATTCCCTGGCGCGACCTCGCGCCGACGCGGCCGGTGCTGGCGGCGGTGACGGTGAAGCTGCTGCTGGCGCCGGTGCTGGTGTACCTGCTGGCGCGCGTCAGCTTCGGCGAACTGCGGCCCGCGCAGACCGCGGCGATCCTGGAGGTGGCGATGCCCACCATGCTGATGGCCGCCAGCTTCGCCGACCGCTTCGGCCTGGATGTGCGCGCGGCGGCGCTCACCGCGAGCTGGAGCAGCCTGGCCTTCCTGGCCACCCTGCCGGTTTGGATCGCCTTCCTCGGACGCTGATTGGCGCGCGCGACGGCAAGGCTGGCCCCCCACTCCCGGCCTCTCCCCCGCAAGGGGGGAGAGGAGTGTCAAGTCAACGCGGCAAATCCGGCAGCAGACCGCGCGCTTCCAGGTAGTTGATGACCTGGGCGGCGGCTTCCTGGGGGGTGACGCGGTCGTTGTGCAGCACCAGTTCCGGCGCCAGGGGCCGTTCGTAGGGGTCGTCGACGCCGGTGAAGCCCATGCCCTTGCCTTCCGCCAGGGCGGCGCGCGCCTTCTTGTAGAGGCCCTTGGGGTCGCGCGTCTCGCATACCTCCACCGGCACGTCCACCAGGATCTCGATGAAGGGCAGGCCGCTTTCCGCGTGGATGGCGCGCGCCTGGTCGCGGTCCTTGCGGTAGGGGCTGATGAAGCTGGTCAGGGCGATGGCGCCGGTGTCGGCGAACAGGCGTGCGACTTCGCCGATGCGGCGGATGTTTTCCTCCCGGTCGGCGGCGGAAAAGCCCAGGTTCTTGTTGAGGCCGTGGCGGATGTTGTCGCCGTCGAGCACGTAGGTGAGATGTCCCCGCTCGACCAGGGCATGTTCCAGGGTGAAGGCGATGGTGCTCTTGCCCGAGCCGGACAGGCCGGTGAACCAGATGGTGGCGCCCTTCTGGCCCAGCAGGCCTTCGCGATCCTCGCGTTTGACGTGGCCTTCATGCCAGGTGATGTTGGTGGCGCGGATCTCGGTCATGGTGAAACTCCTGGTTCGATTGGAAGAAAAAAATCCGCCCCGGCGGGGCGAATACAGTCACTGTAGACCCCGCGGGTATCGGCCCAACTCCTTGCCATCTTGAGCCGCGGCGACACCTGTCGATTACCATCTGCGCTCTTCCCCTTTTCCCTTTTCCCTTTTCCCTTTTCCCTATTCCCTATTCCCTATTCCCTATTCCCTATTCCCTATTCCCTATTCCCTATTCCCTATTCCCTATTCCCCATGCCTCCCCTCGGATTCATCGGCCTCGGCACCATGGGCCAGCCCATGGCCCTCAACCTCTGCCGCGCCGGCCATGCCCTCACCGTCTTCGCCCGCAACATCGCGCGCGCCGAGCCGCTGGTGCGCGCCGGCGCGCATGCCGCCATGACGCCGCGCGGGGTGGCCGAGGCGGCCGCCATCGTCTTCGTCAACGTCGCCGACGACGCGGCCCTGGACGCCGTGCTGTTCGGCGCGCAGGGCGCGGCCGAGGGCCTGGCGGAGGACGCGGTGGTGGTCGACATGGGCACCACCTCGCCGGCCGCCACCCGCGATTTCTCCGTCCGCCTGGCGCGGCGCGGCGTCCACCTGCTGGACGCGCCGGTATCCGGCGGCGAGGCGGGCGCCAAGGCCGGCACGCTGTCGATCATGGCGGGTGGGCCGGAGGCCGCGTACCGGCGGGTGCTGCCGCTGTTCCAGGTTCTCGGCGACAGCATCGTCCATGTCGGCGGCAGCGGCGCCGGCCAGGTGGCCAAGGCCTGCAACCAGATCGCCGTATCCGCCACCCTGCTGGGCGTGGCCGAGGCCCTGGAGTTCGCGGCGCGCCAGGGCGTCGACCCCGGCCGCGTGCGCCAGGCCCTGCTCGGCGGTTCGGCCTACAGCCGCATCCTGGAAATCCACGGCCAGCGCATGCTGGACCGCAATTTCGTGCCGGGCTTCAAGGCCCGCCTGCACCAGAAGGATCTCGCCATCGTCCTCGACGAGGCGCGCCGCCTGGGCCTGGCCCTGCCCGGCGCCGCCCTCGCCGCGCAGATGATGAACGCGCTGGTCGGCGCGGGCGGCGGCGAGGGCGATTCCTCGGCGCTGATCGAGGTGCTGGAACGCCTGAACGGAAGCCGGCCATGAAGGAGTACATCGTCTTCCTCGATCGCGCGACCCTCATCGCCGATCTGCGCATCCCCGACTTCGATCACGTCTGGGTGGAACACCCGGACAGCGCGCCGGAGGAAGTGGCCGACCATCTCTGGCGCGCCAGCGTGGCCATCACCAACAAGGCGCCGATCACCCGCGCGGTGCTGGAGTCCTGCCCCAAGCTGCGCCTGGTGGCGGTGGCCGCCACCGGCGTCAACAACGTCGACCTGGAAGCCTGCCGGGAACGCGGCGTCGCCGTCTGCAACATCCGCGGCTATGCCGAGCATACCGTGCCCGAGCACGTGTTCATGCTGCTGCTGGCCCTGCGCCGGCAGTTGCTGGCCTGGCGCGCCAGTCTGCGCGAGGGCGCCTGGCGGCGGGCCGAGCGGTTCTGCCTGTTCGACCATGAGATGCACGATCTGCATGGCTCCACCCTCGGGTTGATCGGCTACGGCAGCGTGGGCGCCGGGGTGGAAGCGCTGGCCCGCGCCTTCGGCATGCGGGTGCTGATCGCCGAGCACAAGGGCGCGACCACCCTCCGCCCCGGCCGCACGGCTTTCGACGAAGTGCTGGCGCGCGCCGACCAGATCAGCCTGCACACGCCGCTCAACGAGGCCACCCGCAATCTCATCGGCACGCGCGAATTCGGCCTCATGAAACGCTCCGCCGTGCTCGTCAACACCGCGCGCGGCGGCGTGGTGGACGAGGCCGCGCTGATCGCCGCCCTGCGCGGCCGGCGCATCGCCGGCGCCGGCTTCGACGTGCTCTCGGTGGAACCGCCGCGCGAGGGCAACCCGCTGCTCGATCTGGACCTGCCCAACTTCCTGCTCACCCCGCACGTCGCCTGGTCCAGCCGCGAGGCCATGCAGAGCCTGGCGGATCAGTTGATGGACAACATCGAGGCCTTCGTGCGCGGGGAGGCGAGGAACCGGGTGGTGTGAGCGACTGATTTCATCGCGTCACCCCGGCGAACGCCGGGGTCCAGCACAACGCGCTCGATCAATCAGAACCTTTTGCAACCCTGCATGCGCCGGTAGGACGGAAAGGGCGAATGTTTCGCGCATGCGGCTCGGTCACTGCTCCTCGCCGCCGCCCTCCATGCCCAGTTCCTGGATCTTGCGGGTGAGGGTGTTGCGGCCCCAGCCCAGCAGGTTGGCCGCCTCGATCTTGCGGCCGCCGGTGTGGGCCAGGGCGACCTTGATGAGGGTGCGCTCGAAATCGGCGACGAGGCCGTCGAGGATGCCGTTCTCGCCGCGCCCCAGGCGGGCCTGCGCGCTGCGCGCCAGGGCCTCGGTCCAGTCCAGGGCGGCGCCGGAGGATTCGCGCAGGGCTTCCGGCGGCAGGTCCTTGGCTTCGATGATCTGGCCCGGCGCCATGACCGTCAGCCAATGGCACAGGTTTTCCAATTGACGGACGTTGCCGGGGTAGGGCAGGGCGGCCAGAGCCTTCATCGCCTCGTCCGACACCTGCTTCATCTCCACGCCCAGTTCCTGCGCGCTCTTGCGCAGGAAGTGCTGCACCAGCAGGGGGATGTCCTCGCGCCGCTCGCGCAGGCTGGGCAGCTTGATGCGGATGACGTTGAGGCGGTGGAACAGGTCCTCGCGGAATAGGCCCTGGCGCACCCGGTCCTCCAGATTCTGGTGGGTGGCGGCGATGACCCGCACGTTGACCCGCACCGGCGAGTGGCCGCCGACGCGGTAGAACTCGCCGTCGGCCAGCACCCGCAGCAGACGGGTTTGCAGGTCGGCCGGCATGTCGCCGATCTCGTCGAGGAACAGGGTGCCCTCGTCGGCCTGCTCGAACCGGCCGCGGCGCGAGGCGGTGGCGCCGGTGAAGGCGCCGCGCTCGTGGCCGAACAGTTCGCTTTCCAATAGATCCTTGGGAATGGCGGCGGTGTTGAGGGCGATGAAGGGCTTGTCCCGGCGCGGGCTGTGCCGGTGCAGGGCGTGCGCCACCAGTTCCTTGCCGGTGCCGGTCTCGCCGGTGATGAGCACGGTGGCGTGGCTTTGCGAGAGGCGGCCGATGGCGCGGAACACGTCCTGCATGGCCGGCGCCTGGCCCAGCATGGCCTGACCCACCAGGCCGGAATCCAGCCCCGGCATTTCCTCGGCGCGACCGCCTTCCTCCAGGGCGCGGTGGATGAGTTCGAGGGCGTGGTTGACGTCGAAGGGCTTCGGCAGATATTCGAAGGCGCCGCCCTGGAAGGCGGAGACCGCCGAATCCAGGTCGGAATAGGCGGTCATGACGATGATGGGCAGGCGCGGCTGCTGGCTCTTGACGTGCTCCATGAACTCGATGCCGTTCATGCCCGGCATGCGGATGTCGGTCAGCACGGCGCCCGGGGTTTCCCGCTCCAGGGCGCGCAGGGCCGCTTCGGCGGTGTCGAAGATGCGGTGCGGCAGGTTTTCCCGCGTCAGGGCTTTCTCGAACACCCAGCGGATGGAGCGGTCGTCGTCGATGATCCAGACGGGTTTCATGGTCAGGTTCCAGGTTTCAGGTTTCGGGTTTCAGGCTGTTCTTGCGCGGGGGTTGTAGGCTGACTGAATCCTGTCGCCTGTCCCCTGTAGCCTGTATCGGAAGATAAATCGAAAAACAGGTGCGGCCCGGCTGGCTTTCCACGTGGATGGCGCCCTCGTGGCGCTGCACCAGGTTCTGCGCCAGCGTCAGGCCCAGGCCGGAGCCGCCCTCGCGGCCGGACACCAGGGGAAAGAACACCCGGCCCAGCATGTCGTCGGGGATGCCGGGGCCGTTGTCGATGACGTCCAGGCGGATGGCCAGCTTCCAGCGTTTCATGGCCAGCGTGACCTGGCGCGCCACGCGGCTGCGCAGGCTGATGCGGCCCTCGCCCCGCATGGCCTGGGCGGCGTTGCGGGCGATGTTGAGCACGGCCTGGATGAGTTGCTCCGGATCACCTTCTAGATCGGGCAGGCTGACGTCGTAGTCGCATTGAAATTGCAGGCGGGAGAATTCCGCCTGCAGCAGGCTGCGCACCCGCTCCAGCACCTCGTGCACGTTCACCGCCCGCACCACGGGGCGCTTGGCCGGGGTCAGCAGGCGGTCCAGCAGGCCCTGCAGGCGCTTGGTTTCCTGGATGATGACCTGGGTGTATTCGCGCAGGTCGGAGGATTCCAGCTCGCCTTCCAGCAGCTGCGCGGCGCCGCGGATGCCGCCCAGGGGATTGCGGATCTCGTGCGCCAGTTGCCGCAGCAGCGCCTGGCTGGCCTGGGTCTGCGCCATGACCTGTTCGTCGCGGGCGATGCGCATGCCGCCGGCGGCCGGATGCAGTTCCACCACCGCCGCACCCTCGGCCTCGTCGAGGGGCGAGACCGTGGCGGAAAGCACCAGGGTGTGGCCATTGATGGGCAAACTGAGGTCATGCTCGGTATAAGACGCGCCCTCGGATAGTGCATGCTCCAAGGCGCGCACCAATTCGGTGCATGAACCGAACAGCAGGTTGACCGGCTTGCCCAGCGCATGATGCGCCGAGATGCCGAGCAGGTTCTCCGCCGCCGGATTGAGGTAGCGGGTGAGGCGCCGGTCGTCGGCGATGATCACCGCGGTGGCGAGGAGGTCGGGACTGGGAGGGGTCTGCATGGCGGTCGGCTTCGGCTCGCCTCCAGATTAGCAAGAAGCGGGCCACGGCATGGCATGAAATCCAAAACTCCGGATTGTCCATGGCCCATGTTTTTTTGTGGCAGCCTCCTAAAATGGGGCCGAGGAGGGGGGGAGGCGTGTGGGCCGATAGGTGCTCCTGCGCCTGCGCTGGATCGCCATCCTGCACGGCCGCACCCGCCTGACCCTGGCGGCCACCGGCGGCGTGCACGCCGCCAACGAGGCCCTCAAGCTGCTGCTGGCGGGCGCCGACGTGGTGCACCTGGCTTCCTGCCTGCTGCAACACGGGCCCGGCCGCCTGGCGGAGATCCTCGCCGACCTGGAGCGCTGGCTGGGCGAGCGGGAGTACGCCTCGGTGGCCCAGCTCAAGGGCGGCATGAGCCAGAAGAACCTGCCCGACCCCGGCGCGGTGGAACGCGCCAGCTACCTGCGCGTGCTCGACAGCTACACGGCGCCTGCCGGGGTCTGGCGCTGAGCGTCCGGCCCGTG
>JBBIIR010000106.1:0-7087 GCA_037446455.1 Hydrogenophilales bacterium
ACTTCGACAAACTCGGCTTACCCCGGCTCTCATGACCTCAACTTCTCGAACCGCCCGGTGCGGACCCGCATGCCGGGTGGTGTGGGAGGGGCTCGGTCAGGTATCCTGACCGCCCCTATCCCGATTTGTTGGCGTGCCCGCCCAGCATGGCCTTCAGGGCGGACAGCTTCTTGCGGCCGTCTTCCCGGGTGGCCTGGCTTTCGCTCTGCGCGCCGGCCCGTTTCACCTCGGCCGGGTCCAGTTCCAGCAGGAAGCGGGAGGGCTCGCAGACGACCAGATCGCCGCCGCGCTTGCGCTTGCCGCACCAGGTGATGGTGAGCCCGCGGCGGGCGCGGGTGATGCCCACGTACATGAGCCGGCGTTCCTCTTCCAGCCGCGCGCCTTCCAGGCATTCGCGGTGCGGCAGGATGTCCTCCTCGACGCCCACCAGGAAGACGTGGGGGTACTCCAGGCCCTTCGCGGCGTGCAGGGTGGACAGGCGCACCGCGTCCGGCTCGGCTTCTTCGCGACCCTCCAGCAGGTTCATCAGGCTGACGGTCTGGGTGAGCTCGATCAGGCTGCGCTCCTCGTCCTCGCCCTTCTTCGCCAGCCAATCCACGAAGTCGCGCACGTTCTCCCATTTTGTCCGGGCGGCGCGGTCGTCTTCGCTGTCGTACAGCCATTCCTCGTAGCGGATCGCGGCCAGCAGTTCCGCGAGCAGGCGGCCGGCGGGTTCCTTCTCGGCGCGGAGGGCGATACGGTTGATGAAGGCGCGGAATTCCAGGAGCGGTTCCAGTTGCCGCGCCGGCAGCAGGGACTGCAAGCCGGCCTCGAAAGCGGCGGCGAACAGGCTGACATGGCGTTTTCCGGCCTGTTCGCCGAGCTTTTCCAAGGTGCCCGGCCCGATGCCGCGGCGCGGCGTGGTGGCGGCGCGGATGAAGGCGGGATCGTCGTCCTGGTTGGCGATCAGGCGCAGGTAGGCGGTGAGGTCCTTGATCTCGGCGCGGTCGAAGAAGGATTGGCCGCCGGAGATCTGGTAGGGCATTTTCGCCTCGCGCAGGGCCTCCTCGAACAAGCGGGCCTGATGGTTGCCGCGATAGAGGATGGCGTAGTCGGCGAAGCGGGTGCGGTGCTCGAACTTGTGCGCGGAGATGCGCATCACCACGCTTTCCGCCTCGTGGCGGTCGTCCCGGCATTCCACCAGTTCGACGTGGTCGCCCAGGCCCAGCGCGCTCCACAGGTTCTTGTCGTGCAGGCGCGGGTTGTTGCGGATGACGCTGTTGGCGGCGCGCAGGATGCGCTGGCTGGAACGATAGTTCTGCGTCAGCGGGATGATCTTCAGGCGCGGCCAGTCCTCTTGCAGGCGGCGCAGGTTCTCGACGTCGGCGCCGCGCCAGGCGTAGATGGCCTGGTCGTCGTCGCCCACGGCGGTGAAGCGGCCCATGGGTCCGGCCAACAGTTTGAGGAACTCGTACTGGGCGCTGTTGGTGTCCTGATACTCGTCGACCAGCAGGTAGCGCAGCCGGCCCTGCCAGGTGGCCAGCACCTCCGGGTGCTCGCGGAAGAGGCCGACCGGCAGGCGGATGAGATCGTCGAAATCCATGGCCTGGTAGGCGCGCAGGGTGTCCTGGTAGGCCTGGTAGGCCGCGGCCGCCTGGCGCTCGCCTTCGTCGCCGGCGGCTTGCCGCGCAGCCGCCGGGTCGAGCAGGGCGTTCTTCCAATGTGAGATGAGGACGGCGGCCTGGCGCAGGCCGGCCTTGTCCGGGTTCTTGAGGATGTCGGACAGGATCTGCTGCGTATCGGTGGCGTCCAGCACCGAGAAACGCGGCTTGTAGCCCAGCCTTCCGGCTTCGGCGCGCAGGATGGACAGGCCCAGGGCGTGGAAGGTGGAGACGGTGAGGCCATGCCCCCGTTTGCCCGGCAGCAGCTCGCCGACGCGCTCGCGCATCTCCCGCGCCGCCTTGTTGGTGAAGGTGATGGCGGCGATGTGGCGGGCTTCGATGCCGCACTGGTTCACCAGCCAGGCGATCTTGCGCGAGATCACCCGGGTCTTGCCCGAGCCGGCCCCGGCCAGCACCAGGAGGGGGCCGTCCAGGTACTGCACGGCTTCGCGCTGCTGGGGGTTGAGGTCGGCGAGCATGTCCGGAAAAGAAAACGGCCCGCAACGCGGGCCGTTTGTAGTGCAAAACGAATCAGCGCAGACCGGAGATGTACTCGGACACCGCCTTCATTTCCTGGTCCGTCATCTTGCGGGCGATGACCTGCATCATCTTGCCGCCGTCGTTGGCGCGGTCGCCGCTGCGGAAGTTCTTCAGCTGGGACAGCACGTACTTGCTGTGCTGGCCGGCCAGACGCGGGAACATGGAGGGGATGCCGGCGCCGGCGGGGCCGTGGCAGGAGGCGCAGGCGGGCACGCCGCTGCCGGCGTTGCCGCCCTTGTAGACCTTCTGGCCTTCCGCCACCAGCGCCGCATCCTTGGCCAGACGCGCCTTCGGCTGCTGGGCGGCGAAGAAGGCGGCCAGGTTGTGCATGTCGTCCTCGGACAGCTTGGTCACGTTGGGCGCCATGATGGCGTTCTTGCGCGCGCCCGACTTGAACTCGACGAGCTGCTTGAACAGGTACTCGGGGCTTTGGCCGGACAGGTTGGGGTAGGCGGGCGAGGTGCTGTTGCCGTCGGCGCCGTGGCAGGCGCCGCAGACCTCGTTTACCAGTTTCTGCGCCTTGGCCGGGTCGCCCTTGGCGGTAGCGGCCTGCGCGGGGACGGCCCAGGAAGTCGCGGCGAACAGCAGGCCGGTCAACAGCGCGGAGGATTTCATGCAAGACTCCTTAAATCCAGGATGACAGCAAGGGAAAATCGCGGCATTTTAACGACCCGTTTGCTATAGTGCCAGCCTTTTGAGCAGGCTCCCCCACCGTCGGACTCCACCGCCATGCTCAACGCCAGTTTTCACATCACCGTCGCCAGCGTGCGCGACCTGCCCGCCGACAGCCTGGCCGAGGTCGCTTTCGCCGGGCGTTCCAACGCCGGCAAGTCCAGCGCCATCAACACCCTGTGCAACCACAAGCGCCTGGCCTTCGTCAGCAAGATGCCCGGCCGCACCCAGCATCTGAACTTCTTCCGCGTGGAGACCGGCCGCTTCCTGGTGGATTTGCCCGGCTACGGCTTCGCCCGCGCGCCCAAGGACCAGAAGCACGTCTGGCAGGCCCTCATCGGCGGCTACCTGGCGGACCGGCCGCAACTGGCCGGCCTCGTGCTGATCATGGATTGCCGCCACCCGCTGACCGAACTGGATCGCTCCCTGCTGGAGTGGTTCCGGCCCGCCGGCAAGCCGGTGCACGTGCTGCTTTCCAAGTCCGACAAGCTGGCGCGCGGCGCCGGGCAGCAGACCCTGCGGCGGGTGCGCGCGGAGCTCGCGGAAATGGGCCTCAACGCCACGCTACAGTTGTTTTCCAGCCTCAAGCGCGACGGCGCCGAAGAGGCGGAGGCGGTATTGCGCGACTGGCTGGGCGTGCCCAAAAAAAACCCGGCTCAAGGGGAGGGAGCCGGGCAAACATCGCCTTAATGTTGCATTAAGGCACCCGCTCAGGGAGGAGAAGCGGGAGACGAAGCGAATCGTCTGCTGCATTGATCCGACGCGCCGGGTATTGGTTCCCAAGCTTGAGTGAAAAACTCGGATAAAGGCGCTGCAACAGGCCGACCTAGCCGTGCATCCTCGCGGGAATAGGGATAAATTCGCCGTCGTCATTCCTCCGCACGGGGGAATCCATAACAATCCAGGCCTCGCCGCCCATGCCGTTCCGTTCAGCCGTCATGCCCGCGCAGGCGGGCATCCAGAGCATCCAGCAACTGGATTCCCGCGTTCGCGGGAATGACGGCAGAGGCCTGGACTGGGCGGCATGGCCCCCGCCTTCAACCCTCGGATGATGGAGACCGCTTTCATGTTCGATCTGTCCAGCTTCCCCCGCAAACGCATGCGGCGCATGCGTCGGGACGACTTTTCCCGCCGCCTCATGCGCGAGACCATCCTCACCGCCGCCGACCTGATCCTGCCGGTGTTCGTGCTGGACGGCGAGAACCGGGTCGAGGACGTGGCTTCCATGCCCGGCGTGCGGCGCATGAGCCTGGACCGCTTGTACGGCGTGGCCGAGGCGTGCCTGAAGCTGGGCGTGCCGGCGGTGGCCCTGTTCCCGGTGGTCGATGCCCAATTCAAGAGCCTGGACGCCGCCGAGGCCTACAACCCGAAGGGCCTGGTGCCGCGCGCCGTGGCCGGCCTCAAGGCGCGCTTCCCGGAACTGGGCGTGATCACCGACATCGCCCTCGACCCCTACACCAGCCACGGCCAGGACGGCCTCATCGACCCCGACGACCCGCGCGGCTACGTGCTCAACGACGAGACCATCGCCGTGCTCACGCGCCAGGCGGAAACCCACGCCGCCGCCGGCGCCGACGTGGTGGCCCCCTCCGACATGATGGACGGCCGCATCCACGCCGTGCGCGACACCCTGGACGCGGCCGGCTTCATCCACACCCGCATCCTCGCCTATGCCGCGAAGTACGCCTCCAGCTTCTACGGCCCCTTCCGCGACGCGGTCGGCTCCGCCGCCAACCTGGGCAAGGGCAACAAGTACACCTACCAGATGGATCCGGCCAACTCCGACGAAGCGCTGTGGGAAGTGGGCCTCGACCTGCAGGAAGGCGCCGACATGGTGATGATCAAGCCCGGCATGCCCTACCTCGACATCGTCCGCCGCGTGAAGGAGACCTACCGGGCGCCCACCTTCGTCTACCAGGTGAGCGGCGAGTACGCCATGCTCAAGGCCGCCGCGCAAAACGGCTGGCTGGACGAACAAGCCTGCGTGCTGGAAAGCCTGCTCGGCTTCAAGCGCGCCGGCGCCGACGCGGTGCTCACCTACTTCGCCCTGGACGCGGCGCGCTGGCTGGCGCGAGGCGAGGCCTGAGCAGCTGCGAAAAAAATGCCAGTCCCCAAGAAAACCGTCATTCCCGCGCAAGCGGGAATGACGGTTAGTTTGGTGATCGTTCCCGAAAAATTCACAGCCTCTGAGCCGGCCCTGTCCGGCATAACCCGCCCTCATCGCGGTCACAGGCCGGTATCGTCGTAGATCTCGTCCATGCTCAGCACCAGGTCGACGCTGGCGAGGTCGACCGGGTCGGTGGCGTCGTAGAGGCGCTGTTCCCAGCCGACGTCGCCGCTGCGGCGGAACAGTTCGACCTTGCGCTCGGCCTGGCTGATCAGCGCGTATTCCTTGAGCGAGGGCGGCTTGCGATAGGAAAACATCTTCTCGCGGCGGTCGACGCCCTCGGTCGATTCCGACAGCACCTCGACCAGCAGTATCGGCGCCTCGACCACGCGCTGATCGGGCGTCAGCTCGGCGTGGCGGGGGTCGCAGGTGACGACGATGTCCGGGTAGTAGTAGGCCTGGTCGCGTGCCACCCGCACCTTGATGTCGGTCGTGAAGACGCGGCAGGGGCTGCCTTTCAGGTGGGCCTTCAGGAGGGTGCCGAGATTCAGCGCCAAGGCGGCATGACGCAAGGTGCTGCCGGTCATCGCGAACACCTGGCCGGCGACGTATTCGTGGCGTTCCGGACTGTTTTCCTCGAAGGCCAGGTAGTCGGCTTCGCTGAAGGATTCGATGAGATGGGCGCGCATGCTGGTCTTCCCGCGAGACGTCGGTGTGGGTGGATTATCGGGGAGCGTCGGGCGCTTGTCACAGGGGTGCCTGGAGCGGGGGGCGGTGAGCAGGGCGGGTTGGCGGGGTGGTCCGGCATCTGAAGCCAGTCGGCGCAAACTTTCCGACATGACACCACCCGCCCGCATCCGGCGGATTACGCCAGCGGCTGACCCGTCCTGCTCCCCGAGCCCAGGTAAGGCGCGATCACCGCGGGGCATTGCGCCGGATGCTGGCGGACAAGGCCCCCGAGCTTGTGCATATTTCCAGAACGGCTACAAGACCGGGTGTCATCCCCGCGAAAGCGGGGATCCAGAGACTTTGTAACCCGCTGAAATTCCTGGATTCCCGCCCCCCGCTTTCGCGGGGGCAGGCATACGGGAATAGCAGGGCTTCCGCTGGCTGGACATGACCAATGCGCATTTACTTGCGGTGGCGGCTCTGCCGGTGTTCGAGGATCACCGGGATCCCTTCGACCGGCTGCTGGTGGCGCAAAGCCAGACCGAGCCGCTGATCCTGCTGACGGTGGATGCCAAGTTGGCCCGCTATGGGGCGAGCGTGCGGGTCTTGTAACCCGCCTGCTTACAGATAGCGATTCCGCCGCTCGCGTTCGACCTGGATGATGTAGCGCTGGATCGCGGTTTCGATGCTCGGCGGCAGGTCGATGAACTCGCAGCCGGCGCGGTGAGTCAGGCGGCCGTTCTTCAGGGTGACGTCGAAGGTGGTGCGCACCGCCAGGCTGAGGGCGAACTCTCCGGTGCCCGGCAGGGCGATGCGGCAGCCGTGATAGGTTTCGCCGGCGGTCAGGCGGCCTTCCTGTTGGTAGGCGAGGATGCCGACGCCGCCGATGCTGATGTCCACCACCACGGTTTCCAGCAGGCCGGCCTCGGTATTGACCAGGCATTTCACCGGATTGAGTATGGAAGTGCCCAGGCGGTAGTACTCGCGTCGTTGCAGGCGCAGCATTTCGCGCGGCATGGGAAGCCTGAAGGCCGGCTTGCCGTCCAGCAAGGCTTCCTCCAGACGCTCACCGGAGAACTGGATGTGGACCTGGTCGTGCGAGGTGGCCACCGTATACAGTTTGCCGGCCAGCAGTTTGGCGTTCATGCGGACATCGACACCCTGCTCGAGAAACACGCAGCCCTGCCGCGCGTCCATGTCCAGCACGCTGGAAAGCACGAAATCCTTGCCGTTCTCGGCGTAGAGGGCGACCAGGGTCTTGCCCTGCATCACCTCGGCCAGATAACGCTGGATGTCGCGCAAATGGCTGACCAGGTAGCGGCCGCGATCCTCGGTGGAGACGAGTTCGATCTTCATGGCCGGGAATTGTAATGGAGGGGGGGCTAGACTTTAGATATAGGGAGCGCGCATTCTTGCCTTCTGCGCAGAGCGTGGGTTCAAGGAATTGGGCGTGCGGACC
>JBBIIR010000107.1:0-7068 GCA_037446455.1 Hydrogenophilales bacterium
CGTGATGGGGGTCTCGATGATGGAGCCGTCCGGCTTGGCCATCAGGCCCCGCATGCCCGCCAGCTGGCGGATCTGGGCGGCGGAACCCCGGGCGCCCGAGTCGGCCATCATGTAGATGGAGTTGAAGGACTCCTGCTTGACCTGCTCGCCCTTGGCGTTGGTCACGGTCTCGTGGGAGAGCTGCTCCATCATCGCCTTGGCCACCTTGTCGCCGGCCTGGCCCCAGATGTCCACCACCTTGTTGTAGCGCTCGCCCTGGGTCACCAGGCCGGAGGTGTACTGGGCCTCGATCTCCTTCACCTCCGCCTCGGCGGCGGCCAGGATGTCGTGCTTCTGCGGCGGCATGAGCATGTCCTGCAGGCAGATGGAGATGCCGCCCTTGGCCGCCATGGAGAAGCCGGTGTACATGAGCCGATCGGCGAACACCACGGTGTCCTTGAGGCCGCACTTGCGGAAGGCGGCGTTGATGAGCTTGGAAATCTCCTTCTTCTTCAAGACCTTGTTGACATGGCTGAAGTCCAGGCCCGGGGGCAGGATCTCGGACAGGAAGGCGCGGCCCACCACGGTGTCCACGCGCTTGGTCTGCTCCCGCACCTTGCCGGCGGCGTCATAGGTGCGTTCCCGGATGCGCACGGTGACCCGGGCGTTCAGGTCCACCAGGCCCGACTGCCAGGCGCCCCGCAGTTCGTCCACGTTGGCGAAGCGCATGCCCTCGCCCTTGGCATTCACCCGCTCCCGGGTCATGTAGTACAGGCCCAGCACGATATCCTGCGACGGCACGATGATGGGCTCGCCGTTGGCGGGAGACAGCACGTTGTTGGAGGCCAGCATGAGGGTGCGGGCTTCCATCTGGGCCTCCAGGGACAGGGGCACGTGCACGGCCATCTGGTCACCGTCGAAGTCGGCGTTGAACGCCGTACACACCAGGGGGTGCAGCTGGATGGCCTTGCCCTCGATCAGCACGGGCTCGAAGGCCTGGATGCCCAGGCGGTGCAGGGTGGGGGCGCGGTTCAGCATCACGGGATGCTCGCGGATCACCTCTTCCAGGATGTCCCACACCACCGGTTCCTCGTCCTCCACCATGCGCTTGGCGGCCTTGATGGTGGTGGCCAGGCCCATGACCTCCAGGCGGTTGAAGATGAAGGGCTTGAACAGCTCCAGGGCCATCAGCTTGGGCAGGCCGCACTGGTGCAGCTTGAGGGTGGGGCCGACGACGATGACGGAACGACCGGAGTAGTCGACGCGCTTGCCCAGCAGGTTCTGGCGGAAGCGGCCGCCCTTGCCCTTGATCATGTCGGCCAGGGACTTCAGGGGACGCTTGTTGGCGCCGGTCATGGCCTTGCCGCGGCGGCCGTTGTCGAGCAGGGAGTCCACGGATTCCTGCAGCATGCGCTTCTCGTTGCGCACGATGATGTCCGGGGCCTTCAGTTCGAGCAGGCGCTTCAGGCGGTTGTTGCGGTTGATGACGCGGCGATACAGGTCGTTCAGGTCCGAGGTGGCGAAGCGGCCGCCGTCCAGCGGCACCAGGGGACGCAGTTCCGGCGGCAGCACGGGCAGCACTTCCAGGATCATCCAGTCCGGGCGGATGCCGGACTTCATGAAGGCCTCCAGCACCTTCAGGCGCTTGGCGTACTTCTTGATCTTGGTCTCGGAGGAGGTCTTCGACAGCTCGGAGCGCAGTTTCTCGACCTCGGCGGGCAGATCGATGCCCTTCAGCAGATCGCGCACGCCCTCGGCGCCCATGCCGGCCTTGAACTCGTCGCCGTATTCCTCCAGTTTGGCCAGGTAGTCTTCCTCGGTGAGGAGCTGGCCCTTGGCGAGCGGGGTCATGCCCGGCTCGGTGACGACGAAGGCCTCGAAGTAGAGCACCCGCTCGATGTCGCGCAGGGTCATGTCCAGCACCATGCCGAGCCGGCTGGGCAGTGACTTGAGGAACCAGATGTGGGCGACCGGCGAGGCCAGTTCGATGTGGCCCATGCGCTCGCGGCGCACCTTCGCCTGGGTGACCTCGACGCCGCACTTCTCGCAGATCACGCCGCGATGCTTGAGGCGCTTGTACTTGCCGCAGAGACACTCGTAGTCCTTGATGGGGCCGAAGATCTTGGCGCAGAACAGGCCATCCCGCTCCGGCTTGAAGGTCCGGTAGTTGATGGTCTCCGGCTTCTTCACCTCGCCATAGGACCAGGAACGGATCTTGTCGGGGGACGCGAGGCCGATCTTGATGGCGTCGAATTCCTCGTTCTGGGTGACCTGTTTGAATAAGTCCAGCAGAGCTTTCATCGTGTATTACCCCCGTTCGGGTTCAAACTTTCAATGGGGAAATGGGAAACGAGAAACGGGAAACGCCAGAAGCCAGCCCCACGTTTCCCATTTCCCTTTTCCCGTTTCCCGCCTTAATCAATACCGCTCGAGATCGATGTCGATGGCCAGCGAGCGGATTTCCTTCACCAGCACGTTGAAGGACTCCGGCATGCCGGCGTCGATCCTGTGCTCGCCCTTGACGATGTTCTCGTACACCTTGGTGCGGCCGGTGACGTCGTCCGACTTGACGGTGAGCATCTCCTGCAGGGTGTAGGAGGCGCCGTAGGCTTCCAGCGCCCACACCTCCATCTCGCCGAAACGCTGGCCGCCGAACTGCGCCTTGCCGCCCAGGGGCTGCTGGGTAACCAGGCTGTACGGACCGGTGGAACGGGCGTGCATCTTGTCGTCGACCAGGTGGTGCAGTTTCAGCACGTGCATGATGCCCACCGTGGTGGTGCGGTCGAAGGCGTCGCCGGAGCGGCCGTCGTAGAGCTGCACCTGGGTCTTGGCCGGGGTGAAGCCATTGCGCCGGGTACGCGCGTCGTCCTCGGGATAGGCGAGATCCAGCATGGCCTTGATCTCGCTTTCGTGCGCCCCGTCGAACACCGGCGTGGCGAAAGGCACGCCCTTGGTCAGGTTGCCGGCCATTTCCAGGATCTCGGCGTCGGTGAGGCCCTGGATGTCTTCGCGCTTGCCGGAAGCGTTGTAGATCTTGTCCAGGAACTTGCGCACCTCGGCGGCCTTGGTCTGCGCGGCCAGCATTTCGTCGATGCGCACGCCCAGGCCGCGCGCGGCCCAGCCCAGGTGGGTTTCCAGAATCTGGCCGACGTTCATCCGCGACGGCACGCCGAGGGGGTTCAGCACGATGTCGACGGGAGTGCCGTCGGCCATGAAGGGCATGTCCTCCACGGGCACGATCTTCGACACCACGCCCTTGTTGCCGTGGCGGCCGGCCATCTTGTCGCCGGGTTGCAGGCGGCGTTTCACGGCCAGATAGACCTTGACCATCTTGATCACGCCCGGCGGCAGTTCGTCGCCCTGGGTCAGCTTTTTCTTCTTGTTCTCCTTCATGCGGTCGAATTCGACGCGCTGCTTGTCCAGGGCGTCCTTGATGCCTTCCATCTGGCGGGCCAGATCCTCGTCGGCGACGCGTATGTCGAACCAGTCGTGGGGACTCAGGCCATCCAGGTACTCGTCGCTGATCTCGGCGCCCTTGGCCAGCTTCTTGGGACCGCCCTTGACCGGCTTGCCCACCAGCATGCGCCGCATGCGGGCGAAGGCGTCCTCCTCGACGATGCGCATCTGGTCGGCCAGGTCCTTCTGGTACTTGCGCAGCATCTCGTCGATGATCTGGTTGGCGCGGGTGTCGCGCTCGATGCCCTCGCGGGTGAACACCTGCACGTCGATGACGGTGCCGCTCATGCCCGTCGGCACGCGCAGCGAGGTGTCCTTCACGTCGGAAGCCTTCTCGCCGAAGATGGCGCGCAAGAGCTTCTCTTCCGGGGTGAGCTGGGTCTCGCCCTTGGGGGTGACCTTGCCCGCCAGCACGTCGCCGGCGGTGACCTCGGCGCCGACGTAGACAATGCCGGCTTCATCGAGGCGGCCCATCTGCACCTGGGACAGGCTGGAGATGTCGCGGGTGATTTCCTCCGGACCGAGCTTGGTATCGCGCGCCACCACCGAGAGTTCCTCGATGTGGATGGAGGTGTAGCGGTCTTCCGCCACCACCCGCTCGGAGATGAGGATGGAGTCCTCGAAGTTGTAGCCGTTCCAGGGCATGAAGGCCACCAGCATGTTCTGGCCCAGGGCCAGTTCACCCTTGTCCGTGGAGGCGCCGTCGGCGATCACGTCGCCCCTGGCGATCTTGTCGCCCAGGCGCACCAGCGGACGCTGGTTGATGTTGGTGTTCTGGTTGGAACGCTGGTACTTGGTGAGCGTGTAAATGTCCACGCCCACCTCGCCGCTCACCGCCTCGTCGTCGTTGACCCGCACCACCACGCGGCTGGCGTCGACGTAATCGACCACGCCGCCGCGGCGGGCGGTGACCACGGTGCCGGAGTTGACGGCGGCGGTGCGCTCGATGCCGGTGCCCACCAGGGGCTTGTCCGGGCGCAGGCAGGGCACGGCCTGGCGCTGCATGTTGGAACCCATCAGGGCGCGGTTGGCGTCGTCATGCTCCAGGAAGGGGATCAGCGAAGCCGCCACGGACACGATCTGCGACGGCGCCACGTCCATGTACTGGATGCGGTCCGGGGTGGCCAGGGTGAATTCGTTGCGGCTGCGGCAGGACACCAGGTCGCCGGTGAAGCGGCCTTCCGCGTCGAGTTCGGCGTTGGCCTGGGCGATCACGTACTGGCTTTCCTCGATGGCCGACAGATACTCGATCTGCTCGGAAACCTTGTGATCCACCACCCTGCGGTAGGGCGTCTCGATGAAGCCGTACTCGTTGGTGCGGGCGTAGAGCGCCAGGGAGTTGATCAGGCCGATGTTCGGACCTTCCGGCGTTTCGATGGGGCAGACGCGGCCGTAGTGGGTCGGATGCACGTCGCGCACCTCGAAGCCGGCGCGCTCGCGGGTCAGACCGCCGGGGCCGAGGGCCGAGATGCGCCGCTTGTGGGTGATCTCGGACAGCGGGTTGGTCTGGTCCATGAACTGGGAGAGCTGGCTGGAGCCGAAGAACTCCTTGATGGCGGCGCTGATCGGCTTGGCGTTGATCAGGTCGTGCGGCATCAGGTTGTCGGATTCGGCCTGGTTCAGGCGCTCCTTGACGGCGCGCTCGACGCGCACCAGGCCGGCGCGGAACTGGTTCTCCGCCAGTTCGCCGACGGAACGCACGCGGCGGTTGCCGAGGTGGTCGATGTCGTCGATCTCGCCGCGGCCGTTACGCAACTCGACCAGGATCTTGATGACCTCGACGATGTCGCGCGGCGACAGCGTGAAGCGCTCCTCGATGCGGGCGTTGAGGGCCTTCGCATCGAAGCCGGCGGCCTTCAGGTGCTTGTTCAGTTCCGCCAGTCGGGCTTCGGCCTCCCCGCGGGTGGCGATGCCCTCCAGGCTGACCTTGGACAGGCTGGCCTCCGGGCATACCCCGTAGAAGCCGCGCAGGGCCGCGGCCAGCTTGTTCTCGCGATGATGCGGCGGGAACACGATCTGCCAGCTGGCCTTGGCCGGCGCGCCGATGCGCCGGTTGAACTTCATGCGGCCGACCTTGGACAGATCGTAGCTCTCGTCGCTGAAGAACAGCCGGTTGAACAGGGCCTCGACGGCATCCTCGGTGGGCGGCTCGCCGGGACGCATCATGCGGTAGATGGCGACGCGGGCGGTCCACTGGTCGACCGTCTCGTCGGCGCGCAGGGTCTGGGAAACGAAGGGGCCGTGGTCCAGTTCGTTGGTATACAGGGTATCGAGGACGCCGACCTTGGATTCCAGGATCTTGGCCAGCAGGGTTTCGGTGATTTCGTCATTCGCGCGGGCGATGAGCTCGCCGGTTTCTTCATCCACCAGGTTGCGCGCCAGCACCCGGCCCAGCACGAACTCGCCGTCCACCAGCAGTTTCTTGATGCCGGCGGCCTCCAGGTCGCGGATGTGCTTGGCGGTGATGCGCTTGTCCTTGGCGACCAGCACCTTGCCATCCTTGCCGTGAATGTCGAACTTCGCGGTCTCGCCCTTCAGGCGCTCGGGCCGCAGGGCAAACTCGATGCCCTTCTTGCCGAAATGGAAGGTATCGGTCTCGAAGAACATCTCCAGGATCTGCTCGATGTTGTAGCCCAGGGCCTTGAGCAGGATGGTCATCGGCAGCTTGCGGCGGCGGTCGACGCGGAAGTAGACGAAGTCCTTGGGATCGAACTCGAAATCCAGCCAGGAACCGCGGTAGGGGATGATGCGCGCGGAGAACAGCAGCTTGCCGGAGGAATGCGTCTTGCCCTTGTCATGCTCGAAGAAGACGCCGGGCGAACGGTGCAGCTGGGAGACGATGACCCGCTCGGTGCCGTTGATGACGAAGGAACCGTTGGGGGTCATGAGCGGCATCTCGCCCATGTAGACTTCCTGCTCCTTCACCTCCTTGATCTTTTCCTTGACGCTTTCCCGGTCCAGGATGACCAGACGCACGCGGGCGCGCACGCTGGCGGCGTAGGTGAGGCCGCGTTGCTGGCACTCGACGATGTCGAACACCGGCGTGCCCAGGGTATAGCTGACGAACTCCAGGCGCGCGTTGCCGCTGTGGCTGACGATGGGGAAGATGGAAGTGAAGGCCGCTTGCAGACCCACATCCTGGCGCGCCTCCATCGGCAAGTCTTCCTGCAGGTAGCCGCGGAACGACTCGATCTGGGTGGTCAGCATGTAGGGCACCGGCAGAACGCTCACGCGCTTGGCGAAGCTCTTGCGAAGGCGCTTTTTCTCGGCGAAGGTGTAGGTCATGACGGCTCCGGCTCCAGAGGACGGGAATCAGGGATCAGAAATCAGGCGATTGAGACAGCCAGAATGGCCGTTCGATCCCGGACTGCTGATGTCTGATACCGCAAAAGACTAAGAGCCTATTTCAGTAGGGCTCATGCCCCGCGCCGCTGGTGTGCGGGATGCAGTGCAAGGCGCGGGTGGCGCGGTTTGGTCGTTCCAAACAAGCCACCCGCAACGCGGCCATGCGCCCGCACACCAACGGCCCTTCGGGTTGAGGCCAGGAACGGCGTCTGCGGCGTTGCGGCGCTTGGCCATGGAATGACCATGGCCGGCGCGTCGCGCCTTGCATCCATCCGTTCCTGGTCTCAA
>JBBIIR010000108.1:0-6947 GCA_037446455.1 Hydrogenophilales bacterium
TGTATTCGCAGCCGTGGTCGCCGGTGCCCTCGACCACCGCCGTGGCGCCGGAGTTGCGCACGCAGAAGCGCTCGCCGGCGACGCCGCGGAAGAACACCTCGCCGGCGATGGCGCCGTAGAGCACGGTGTTGCCGACGATGATGTTGTCCTGCGGCACGCCGCGGAAAGCCTGGGGCGGCTTGACGATGATGCGGCCGCCGGAGAGTCCCTTGCCGACGTAGTCGTTGCCCTCGCCGGTCAGCTCCAGGGTGACGCCGCGGGCCAGGAAGGCGCCGAAGCTCTGCCCGGCGGTGCCGCTGAGGTTCACGTGGATGCTGTCGTCGGGCAGGCCGGCATGGCCGTAGCGCTTGGCCACTTCATGCGAGAGCATGGTGCCGCAGGTGCGGTTGACATTGCGGATGGGGCTGTCGATCACCACCTTGCCGCCCTTCTCCAGGACCGCCCGGGCCCGGGCGATGAGCTGGTGGTCGAGGGCGCCATTCAGGCCGTGGTCCTGAATCTCCCGGTGGCAGCAGGCCACGTCGCCGGGCGCCGGCGGCATGTAAAAGATGCGGGAGAAATCCAGGCCCCTGGCTTTCCAGTGCTCGATGCCGTGGCGCATGTCGAGCAGGTCGGCGCGGCCGATGAGGTCGTCGAACTTGCGGATGCCCAGGGTGGCCATGAGTTCGCGCACTTCCTCGGCGACGAAGAAGAAGTAGTTCACCACGTGCTCGGGCTGGCCGGTGAACTTGCGGCGCAGCACCGGATCCTGGGTGGCCACGCCCACCGGGCAGGTGTTGAGGTGGCACTTGCGCATCATGATGCAACCTTCCACCACCAGTGGCGCGGTGGAAAAGCCGAACTCGTCGGCGCCGAGCAGGGCGCCCACCAGCACGTCACGGCCGGTCTTCAGCTGGCCGTCGGTCTGCACGCGGACGCGGCCGCGCAGGCGGTTCAGCACCAGGGTCTGCTGGGTCTCGGCCAGGCCCAGCTCCCAGGGGGTGCCGGCGTGCATCAGCGAGGAGATGGGGGAGGCGCCGGTGCCGCCGTCATGGCCGGCGATGAGGATGTGGTCGGCCTTGGCCTTGGCCACGCCCGCCGCGACGGTGCCCACGCCCACTTCCGAGACCAGCTTCACGGAGATGTCGGCGGCCGGGTTGGCGTTCTTCAGGTCGTGGATGAGCTGGGCCAAATCCTCGATGGAGTAGATGTCGTGATGCGGCGGCGGCGAGATGAGGCCGACGCCGGGCACGGAGTGGCGCAGGAAGCCGATGTACTCGGACACCTTGTGGCCGGGCAACTGGCCGCCCTCGCCGGGCTTGGCGCCCTGGGCCATCTTGATCTGGATCTGGTCGGCGTTGGCCAGATACTCGGCGGTGACGCCGAAGCGGCCCGAGGCCACCTGCTTGATGGCGGAGCGCAGGCTGTCGCCGTCCTGCAGTTCGTAGTCGCGCTCGATGCGGGAGGCGCCGATGAGCTCGGACAGCCTGGCGCCGCCGGTCACCGGCTTGAAGCGGGTCGGATCCTCGCCGCCCTCGCCGGTGTTGGACTTGCCGCCGATGCGGTTCATGGCGATGGCCAGGGTGGAGTGCGCCTCGGTGGAGATGGAGCCCAGCGACATGGCGCCGGTGGCGAAGCGCTTGACGATGTCCTTGGCCGGCTCGACTTCCTCCAGCGGCACGGGCGGGCCCGCCGGCTTGATCTCGAACAGGCCGCGCAGGGTCATGTGGCGCTTGCTCTGGTCGTTGATGATCTTCGCGTATTCCTTGTAGGTGGAATACTGGTTGCCGCGCGTCGCGTGCTGCAGCTTGGCGATGGCATCCGGCGTCCACATGTGCTCCTCGCCGCGGATGCGGAAGGCGTATTCGCCGCCGGCGTCGAGCATGGTGGCGAGCACCGGATCGTCGGAGAAGGCGGCGGCGTGCACGCGCACCGCCTCCTCGGCCACTTCCCTGAGGCCCACGCCCTCCACCTGCGAAGCGGTGCCGGTGAAGTAGCGGCGGATGAAGGCGCTGTTGAGGCCCACCGCCTCGAAGATCTGGGCGCCGCAGTAGGACTGGTAGGTGGAGATGCCCATCTTCGACATGACCTTGTTGAGGCCCTTGCCGACCGCCTTGACGTATTTCTTCTGGGATTCCTTGTAATCCTCTCCGGCGAAGTCCTGGATGGTTTCCAGGGCCAGCCAGGGGCACACCGCCTCGGCGCCGTAGCCGGCGAGCAGGGCGAAGTGGTGGGTCTCGCGCACGGAACCGCTGTCCACCACCAGGCCGGTGCTGGTGCGCAGGCCCTTGCGGGTGAGGTGGTGGTGCGCGGCGGAGCAGGCCAGCAGGGCGGGGATGGCGACCCGCTCGCGGGAGGTCTTGCGATCGGACAGGATGAGGATGTTGTAGCCGTCGCCCACGGATTGCTCGGCGACGTTGGCCAGCCGGGCCAGGGCCGCCTCGCAGCCGGCGGCGCCCTCGCCGGCGTCATAGGTGATGTCCAGCACCAGGGACTTGAAACGGCCCTGGGTCAGGTCGGCGATGTTCACCAGGCGGGCCAGGTCGTCCTGCATCAGCACCGGCTGGGTCACTTCCAGGCGCGGGGTGAGATCCTCATTCGGATCGGTCAGGCCCATCAGGTTGGGTTTGGGCCCGACGAAAGAGGTGAGCGACATGACGATCTCTTCCCGGATCGGGTCGATGGGCGGATTCGTCACCTGGGCGAACAACTGCTTGAAGTAGTTGTACAGGGGCTTGCTCTTGTCCGACAGCACCGGCAGGGCCACGTCGTTGCCCATGGAGCCGGTGGGCTCCTCGCCGTTCCTGGCCATGGGGAAGAGGATGACCTTCACGTCTTCCTGGGTGTAGCCGAAGGCCTGCTGGGTATCGAGCAGGCTTTCCCTGAGCTCGGTCTTCGCCTCCACGGCGGGGAGATCGCGCAGGTAGAGGCGGGACTCGTCGATCCACTGCCGGTAAGGCTCGGCGGTGGCCAGGGTCTGCTTCAGCTCGGTGTTGTCGATGATGCGGCCCTGCTCCAGGTCGATGAGGAACATCTTGCCGGGCTGCAGGCGCCACTTCTTGACGATCTTCTCTTCCGGGAAGGTGAGCACGCCCATTTCCGAGGCCATGAGCACGATGTCGTCCTCGGTGACCAGGTAGCGGGCCGGGCGCAGGCCGTTGCGGTCGAGGGTGGCGCCGATCTGGCGGCCGTCGGTGAAGGCCACGGCGGCGGGACCGTCCCAGGGCTCCATGATGGAGGCGTGGAATTCGTAGAAGGCCTTGCGGTCCGCGTCCATCAGCGGGTTGCTGCTCCAGGCTTCGGGGATCAGCATCATCATGGCGTGCGCCATGGAATAACCGCCCATGACCAGCAATTCCAGGGCGTTGTCGAAGCAGGCGGAGTCGGACTGGCCTTCCTCGATGAGCGGCCACAGCTTGGCCAGGTCGTCGCCCAGCACGGCGGAGGACATGGCCTTCTGCCGCGCCGCCATCCAGTTGATGTTGCCGCGCAGGGTGTTGATCTCGCCGTTGTGGGCGATCATGCGGAAGGGGTGCGCCAGGTCCCACTTGGGGAAGGTGTTGGTGGAGAAGCGCTGGTGCACCAGGGCCAGGGCGGAGGTGAGGCGCTCGTCCTTCAGATCGGCATAGTACTCACCCACCTGATGCGCCAGCAGCATGCCCTTGTAGACCAGGGTGCGCGAGGACAGCGAGGGAATATAGAAGTGATCCACGTCCGCCAGGTTCAGGCGCGCCACCTCGTGCTCGACGCGGCGGCGGATGACGAACAGCTTGCGCTCGAAGGCGTCCCGGTCGGCGCCGCTGTGGGCAAGACTCTCGCCCCGGCCGATGAACACCATGCGCACCACCGGCTCCTCGGCGCGGGCGGCTTCCGCCAGCCCCGCGTTGTCCCGGGGCACGTCGCGCCAGCCCAGGAAGCGCTGGCCTTCCGCGTAGACGATGCGGGCCACGGCGGATTCGCAGGCCTGGCGGCCGTTGGCGGAGCGGGGCAGGAACACCATGCCGCAGGCGTAGTCGCCGGCGGCGGGCAGCACGATGCCCAGACCGGCCGTTTCCTCGCGCAGGAAGGCGTCGGGCATCTGGATGAGGATGCCGGCGCCATCACCCAACAGGGGATCGTAGCCGGTGGCGCCCCGATGGGTCAGGTTCTCCAGGATGCGCAGGCCCTGCCGGACGATGTCGTGGCTCTTCTTGTTCTTGATGTGGGCGACGAACCCGACGCCGCAGGCGTCGTGCTCCAGAGACGGATCGTACAGACCCCGCCTGCCGGGCGGGCCTCCCACGGGGGTATCGCAGTGGTTCACGCTTGCATCCTCAAATTCCGTGCGGCTTCCGGCGCGCCGGCGAGCCTGGTCGAACAGGGCCGGAACAGGTTTCGTCACGGCCAAAAAAAGCCGGTGCGAGCACCGGCTGCGGTCGGTTCCGGGCCAGGACATGACATCCTGTTCCCAATAACGGGCTTGGAATTTTAGCGTGTCGGGGCGGCATCGCCAACCGCGCGGCGATTGCACCAATGTGGGGCGCGGTCAGGCGCGGGTGCCGAGCAGTGCGCCTTGGGCACGCAGATCGGCCAGCAGGGCGGCGCCGTGACCCCGCAGGGCGCCGGCGGGCAGGCCGAGTTCCATCTCCAGCCGGGATACCGCCTCGGCGCCCGTGAGGGCGGGCGCGTCCAGCAGCAGGGTAAGCAAGCGAGCCGTGGCCGGGTTGATCAGGGTGAAACAGACCTGATGCCGGGCGTCGCGAAAAGCCAGGGTGAAGGTCGGCTCCGGCGGCGGCTCGGCCGGTTTGAAACGCGGCGACAGACGATGCACCGGCCAGCGGTAGGCGAGAACGCGCAACACCGGATTCAGCAGGGGCCGGCCGGTCATCAGGTCGCCGTGCGGATCGTGGGGGGGAAGATCGGCATCCCGGCTGGAAGTATCCAGCTCCAGTTCCACCCATTCGTAATGGGCCAGTGCGGGCAGGAACGCGGGGTAGTCCGCCGCGGGGGGCCACTCGTCCTGGAGGTACTTCAGGAACTCCTCGGGAATCTGGCGGAAATACGGGGTGTGGCTGGCGTGGTCGCGGAAAAATGCGCGCACGAGACGGCCCCAGCGGCGCTTGCCCAGGATCTCCCGGCAGACCGGGAAGCAGGAAAGCAGGAAGCCCTCCAGGTTGTTGTAGAGCAGTTCGTTGTAGACCTTCATGCGCCGCGCCGGCACACCCCGGGGCCGGGCGACGCCGCGGGGATCGCGGATGTGGGCGGTGAAGGCGCGCTGGTAGTGCTGGAAATCCATATTCGTCAGGCGGCCCGGACGCAACGCGGGCTATGCAATGCCTGCAGCCGGGCGATGTGTTCCACCTCGGGCAGCAGCTCCGCCAGGGGCGGGATGTTGAAATCCCGTTCCAGGCAGGTGGGGTGCGTGCCCAGCAGCTCGTAGGCGCTGTCCAGCAATTGCCAGACCGGGTCGATCACCTCGGCGCCGTGCGTGTCGATGATGAGGTCCGGCGCTTCCTGGTAATGCCCGGCCATGTGCATGTAGACGATGCGTTCGGCGGGCATGCGCTTCAGGTAAGCGACCGGGTCGAACTTGAAGTTGACGCTGTTGACGTAGACGTTGTTGACGTCCAGGTGCAGCCAGCAGTCCGCCTCCTCCAGCACCGCGTTGACGAAGGCGGGCTCGTCCATTTCGTTGATGGGCGCGGCCACGTAGTAGCTGGCGTTCTCGATGGCGATGCGCTGTTCCAGGATGTCCTGCACCCGGCGGATGCGGCCGGCCACGTATCGCACCGCCTCCCAGGTGGCGGGAATGGGCATGAGGTCGTAGAGATGGCCGTGGTCCGAGCAGTAGGAAAGGTGCTCGGTGTAGAGCGGCATGCGGTGCTCGGCCATGAAGGCCTTGGTCTTGCGCAGCAGGACTTCATCCAGCGGCGTCATGCCGCCCAGAGACAGGGACAGGCCGTGGCAGACGAAGGTATGCCGTTCCGTGAACTGGCGCAGATCGCGGGCGTGACGGCCGCCCATGTCGATCCAGTTCTCCGGCGCCAGCTCGAAGAATTCGATGGCGGGGGGGACCCCGGATTTCAGCGCGGGGATGAGGTCGCGCCGAAATCCGAGCCCCGCGCCGGTCAGACGCGGGATGTCAGGCATGGCCGCTTACTTCTTGCCGCCGCCGCACTTGCCTTCACCACACTTGCCTTCCTTGGCCTTGTCCTTCTCCTGGGTGGTCTTGCCTTGTTCGGCCTTCATGTCGTCACCCTTGGATTTTCCGCCGCACTTGCCTTCGCCGCATTTCCCTTCCTTGGCCTTGGCGCCCTTCTTGCCGCCGCACTTGCCTTCGCCGCACTTGCCCTCCTTGGCCTTGCCGGCCTCGGCCACCATGTAGCCCTTGTCCAGGACCTGAGCGGAGAAGGGACTTTCGGCGGCGGAAACCGGCGCCGCGGACAAACCCAGGGTGACGGCGGAACCCAGGGCCAGGGTCAGGGCGGTACGCTTGTTGGTCTTCATGACAGACTCCTCTACAAAGATGCGTTCGTGAAAGTTATGGATGCCTGTGCGGCCTGCGATCCGAATCGATGAAAAGTGAAGCGTGCCGTGGGCGATGCGGACTGTAGGAGTGGAAACAACCGGCCGCAAGCAAATTTTTGTTTATAAATTAATAAGATACGTATATCCCATGGTTGCTTGATTGTGGCGCGGAAAGGTCCATATTGAGGGTGAGAGAGCGTTCTCTCGGGATTGTCTGGAAAGAAAGGAGGTTCACATGACAAACGTCGTCAGACGCGAACCCAACGTCATCAACACCATGCTGGATGAGCTCTTCAAGGGCTTCCTGGTACGGCCGCTGGGTGATTTCGCGGGCATGCCGGAAATGCAGATGATCAAGATGGACTTGAAGGAGGGCGAGCGTGAATACACCGTGCATGCCGAGTTGCCCGGGGTGAACAAGGAGGACATCCACGTCAGCATCGAGGGCAACACGGTGTCCA
>JBBIIR010000109.1:0-6938 GCA_037446455.1 Hydrogenophilales bacterium
CCCCACCCCCCCTTTGAGAAAGGGGGGGAAAACACAGGGCAAGTCGCTCCGCGCCGCTCACGGCAAGGGCGCCAGCAAGGCCGCCAGGTCCGCCTCGCCGAACTTGTCCATGCCCTGGGCGTCCTCGGACAGGATGCCGGCGGCCAACTCGGCTTTCTTCTCCTGCAGGGCGAGGATCTTTTCCTCGATGCTGCCGGCGACGATGAGCTTGTAGACGAACACCGGCTTGGTCTGGCCGAGGCGGTGGGCGCGGTCGGTGGCCTGGTTCTCCACCGCCGGGTTCCACCAGGGGTCGTAGTGGATGACGGTGTCGGCGGCGGTGAGGTTGAGGCCGACGCCGCCGGCCTTGAGGCTGACCAGGAAGATGGGGGCCTCGCCGTCCTGGAAGCGGCGGATCGGGGTTTCCCGGTCCTGCGTGGCGCCGGTGAGTTCGACGTAGCCCAGGCCGGCCTGGTCCAGTTCGGCGCGGATCAGGTCGAGCATGCTGGTGAACTGCGAGAACAGCAGCACGCGCCGGCCTTCCTCCACCAGTTCCGGCAGCATGGCCATGAGCAGGTCGAGCTTGGCGCGTTCGCGGACGTCGCGCGCGTTCGCCGCCTTCAGCAGGCGCGGGTCGCAACAGACCTGGCGCAGCTTGAGCAGGGCGTCGAGGATGACGATGCGGCTGCGGTTGAGGCCGAGGTCGGCGATGGCCTCGCGCACCCGCGCGTCCATGGCGCTGCGCACGGTCTCATAGAGGTCGCGCTGGCCGCCCTCCAGTTCGACGGTGCGCAGGATGGTGGTCTTGGGCGGCAGCTCGCGCGCCACTTCCTCCTTGCGCCGGCGCAGGATGAAGGGCCGCAGGCGCCGCGCCAGCAGCGCGCGGCGGGCGTTGTCGCCGTGTTTCTCGATGGGCGTGCGCCAGGCGCGGGCGAAGGACTTGGCGTCGCCGAGAAAGCCGGGCAGCAGGAAGTCGAATTGCGCCCACAGCTCGCCCAGGTGGTTCTCCAGCGGCGTGCCGGTCAGGCACAGCCGGTGCCGCGCCTTGAGGCGGCGCACCACCTGGGCGGCCTGGCTGCCGGCGTTCTTCACGGTTTGCGCCTCGTCGAGGATGAGCAGGTGGTAGTCCTGCTTCTCCAGCGCCTCGTGGTCGCGCCAGAGCAGGGGGTAGGTGGTGAGCGCGACGTCGTGTTCGGCGATGTGCTCGAACTGGGCGTGCCGGTCCTTGCCGTGCAGGGAGAGCACCCTGAGGCCCGGCGCGAAGCGCGCGGCCTCGTGTTTCCAGTTGAAGATGAGGGAGGTGGGCAGCACCACCAGGGCCGGCTTGTCCAGGCGCCCGGCCTCCTTTTCCGCGAGCAGGTGGGCGAGGGTCTGCGCGGTCTTGCCCAGACCCATGTCGTCGGCGAGGATGCCGGAAAGATCCTGTTCGCGCAGGTATTGCAGCCAGGCCAGGCCTTCCTGCTGGTAGGGGCGCAGTTCCAGGGCGAAGCCGGGCGGCGTCGGCACCGGCTTGACGCCGCCGGTGCGCAGCAGGCGGTCCGCCAACTGGCGCACCGCATCCATGCCGCGCAAGCGCCAGCGGCCCGACTCGGCCAGTTCCGCCAGGCGCGGCGCGTCCAGGCGGGCGACGCGGATGCGGCCGTCCTGCCGCACGCCGCCGTCGAACAGATCCAGCAGCGTGCGCGCCAGCGGCTTCAAGCGTTCCGCCTTGACGCGGATGCGACGGCCGTCGGGGCCGTCCAGGGCGACGGTGGCCTGGTCGGGAATGGCATCCAGGGTGCGTAGATCCAGCCAGCGCGGCTCGCGGTTGAACAGCCCCACCAGCAGCGGCGCCAGGGCCAGGCGGCGGCCTTCGACGACGATGCCCATGGACAGGTCGAACCAGCCCGGCGCGGATTCGCCGATCTCCGCCTGCCAGTCCTCGACGTCCACGTACTCGTGGCGGAAGTCGGCGGGCAGTTCCACTTCCCAGCCGGCCTCGCGCAGGCGCGGCAGCAGGGTGGATTTGAAGTCCTCCCAGTCGGCCTCGCTGGCCAGGCCGAAGCTGGGCCTGGGCAGCGGGCGGGCGGCATAGATCACGTGCGGGGGAATCTGCGTGAAACCCAGTTCCGCCAGGCATTCGATCAGGCGGGCCTCGGCCACCGCGTCGCGGCGCACGCGCACGGTTTCGCCGCTGGCGAGGGTGGCGAATTCGCGTTTCTCATCGAGGCCGAAGCGATGCTCGCCATAGCGGAACACCGGCGCCGCGTAATCGAACAGGCGGCGGTTCCATTCGTCGCTGTAGTCGCGATAGCCGGACAGGCCGTAGATGTGGGCGGTGACCACCCGCAGGAGGGGCGCGAGGGGCGCTTCGACCAGGCGGAAGGCGTCGCTGTCCAGGGCCGGCGCCGGCAGGTCGGGGGCGACTTCGGCGAGGATGGCGGCCACCACCTGGGCCTCCGAGGGCGAGAGGGCGGGGCCGGTGAGCAACTGCCTGACCAGATGCGGCGGCACCTGGGTGCGCAGCACTCCGGTCTCGCCGGCCAGCGGGTCCAGGTACCAGGGCGGATCCAGCGGAATCGCGCGGGCCGATTCCGGCCGACTGCTCAGGCGCGCGTGCAGGCGTCCGCGCGCGTCCGGCCGCCAGGCCAGGGTGGCGTTGCGCTCCGCGCCCAGCCGCCAGGGCAGCCGCGTTTCGCGGTCCATCAGCCAGCGGCGGGTGGCCAGCATGCGGCGCAGCACCTCGTCGCCCTGGCGGCCGTCGATGGCCAGGGCATCGCCGTGGCGCTCGCGCGGGTGATGGTTCCAGAGCAGGCGCAGGATGAACAGGTCCTCTTCGTCGACGAACTGCGGCGGCGTGGTCAGCGCCCGCTCGAAGCCGATCCAGTGCTGCAGGGCGCCGGTGGGACGGCCCAGCGGGTCGGTGCGCGCCTTGTAGCAGTTGACGCGGTAGTCGCCGCGCGCGTCGGGGCCGTCCAGCAGGTAGAACAGACGGAAGCTGGGCGCCGCCTTGACGCGCTTGACCTCCTTCGGGGTGTCGGCGAGTCGGCGCAGTTCCTGCACCCAGTTCAGCACCTCGGGCCGCACCTGGTCGGGGTGCTCGCGTTCCTCCAGAGCCTTCAGCAGGACCGCCGCCGCGTGCTTGCAGTGGCCGCCCACCGGGCACGAGCAGTAGAAGCGGGGCCGCGGGTCGCCCGACTGGGCGGGCTGGAAGCGGATGTCGACGCGGTAGGGGCGGGGCCGCGTGCCCTTGACGGCGGCGGTGATGGTTTCCGCCTCGACGCGCAGGTCCTCGACGGCGTCCAGATAGCCGCGGCCCTTGGTCACCACCCAATCGCCCAGCCAGGCCGCCACGTCCTTGGCGGCGTAGCGGGAGGCGGGGTCCTGGGGGGCGGGATCCTGGGCGCGCATGGAGGGGCTGGCCGGGCGTGTGCGGGCGAACGTGATGGCGAACGGGGCATTATGCCCCGAAACGGCGGCGTCCCGCCAAGCCTGGAACGTTCGAGTCCGGCTGAAAGGGGCGCTTAGCGCCGGCGGCCGAACAGGCCGGCCAGCACACTCGCCAGCCAGGCGGCCAGCAGCGCCCATTTCAGCAGGGCGGCGGCGCAGGCGGGGGAGGCGAGGGCGGGTGCGCCATCGGCGAGCAGCATCAGATGCAGGGCGTTTTCCAGCAGGTCGGCGGCCGCCGCCAGCAGCGGCAGCCAGGCCGTGAAATGACCGCCGGCGGCGCTTGGGCGCCGGCCGGCGCCCGCCGCCAGGCGTTCGCTCAGGGCGGCGAGGGCGAGGCCGTAGGCGGGAGCGAAGGCCATGTCCCAATAGAGGCTGAGGCGGGCCTGCTCCAGCATGAATGCATCCCAGCTCGCCAGGATGGTCTGCACCGCACCCGTGCCGCAGGCGAATTGCAGCGACAGGATGCCCAGGGGCGCGGCGGAGGTGACCAGCGCGTCGGAGTGGGCGCGCATGGGTTCGCCGAGGGCCAGGGCGAGGACGGCCAGGCCAAGGAGGCCGGGGATGCCGCGCAGGATGCGCGCCACGGATGGCGGCAGCAGGGCGAGAGGCGGACTGCGCGGGAAGGAGAACATGACCCCAGTGTCGAGCGTGCCAGCCGGCTTGGCAAGCGCTTGCCGACGCGGGACCTGTTGACGCCGCCCCCCCCAAGTTGCAGTCTGTGCGCCTCACGCCTCACGCCTCACGTCCATGCGCCGCCCCATCCGCCTGAAAATCTTCGGCATCACCCTGGTGCTGCTGGCCCTGATGGTGGCGGTGACCTGGCTGTCGGTGCTCAACTCGCGGCAGCTCAACAACCAGGTGCGCGCGCTTTCCGACTACTACCTGCCGCTGCAGCAGCAGGTGGCCAGCGTGGAAATCCTGGTGCGCCAGCAGATGGTGCACATGGAGCGGGTGCTGATGGGCATGCAGGCGGCCAAGCCCGACGCGGAGTTCCTGGCCCGGGAGTCGCGCGGCTTCGACGACCGCGGCGTCAACGCCGACCAGATCGTCGATTCCTCCCTGCGCATGCTGGGCGAGGCGGAGGCCGACCGCGGCCTGCAACTGGATCGCGTCACCCTGGCCGTGCTCGGCCGGCAACTGCCCGCAGTGCAGAGCGCGCGCCAGGATTTCCACCGCAGCTTCCGCCTCTACCAGATCGAGGCGGAGGAGGGCACGCGCCGTTCCGCCGAACTGGTGCGCGAGAACCTGCTGCGCGAGAAGGACAAGCTCGACGGCGAGATCGGCAAGACCATCGACCTGCTCAACCAGCTCACCACCGACACCGCCGCCCGCGCCAAGGCGGAAGAGGAGAAGTCGGTGCGGCTGAACTGGCTGATCACCGGCATCGCCACTGTCATCGGCCTCATCTTCGCCTGGCTGGTCAGCCGCTCGCTGGTGGAACCCATCCGCCGCCTGCTCAAGGGCACCCAGTCGGTGGAGGACGGCGACCTGCAGGTGGAGATTCTGGTGCAGACGCGCGACGAGCTCGCCACCCTGGCCGACTCCTTCAACCACATGGTGGTAGGCCTGCGCGAGAAGGAACACATCAAGGCCACCTTCGGCCAGTACGTCGACCCGCGCATCGTCCGCGGCCTGCTCGACAAGCGCCTGCCGGCCGACGGGGGCGAGCGCCACGAGATGAGCGTGTTCTTCTCCGACCTGGCCGGTTTCACGCGGCTATGCGAGGGCCTCACCCCGGACGCCGCGGTGCGTTTCCTCAACCGCTACTTCGCCCTCATGGCGGAAGTCATCCGCGCCCGCCAGGGCATCATCGACAAGTACATCGGCGATTCGGTCATGGCCTTCTGGGGCCAGCCCTTCACTGAAGAGGGTTCGCACGCGGTCCTCTGCTGCGAGGCGGCGCTGGACCAGCTCGCCAAGCTGGACGAATTCCGCGCCGACCTGCCCAACCTGCTCGGCGTGCGCCACGGCCTGCCCGACGTGGAGGCGCGCATGGGCATCGCCAGCGGCGAAGTGCTGGTGGGCAACATCGGCTCGGAAACCGCGCGCGGCTACACCGTCATCGGCGACACCGTGAACCTCGCCTCGCGCCTGGAACAGGCCAACAAGTTCTATGGCAGCCGCATCCTGGCCAGCGAACGGACCCGCAAACTCGCCGGCGACGCCTTCGTCTTCCGCGAGCTCGACCTCCTGCGCGTGTCGGGGCGGGAGGAGCCGGAGAGGGTGTACGAACTGCTCGGCCGTCGCGGCGATGGCGCCGCCGAGGCCCTCGCCGCCGCCTTCGAGGCCGCCCTCGCCCGCTACCGCGTGCGCGACTGGGACGGCGCCGAACAGGCCTTCAACGCGTGCCTGGGCCTGGCCCCGGACGACGGACCCAGCCGGGTGTTTCTGGAACGCATCCGCGCCTTCCGGGCGGACCCGCCGCCCGGCGACTGGGACGGGGTGTGGGTGGCGGTGGGGAAAACCCGGCATGAGCCTGGAAACCCTGGAAAACCAGGCCAGACAGCACACTGACAACGAGGCCGCAGCCCGGCTCAACCAGGCCAGGCAACGGCTATTTCAATCCATCTTCAACCGATCCAGAACCGCCGCTTGATGACTCCGAACCCCCTTCGCTCAGACTCATACCTCTATTGGAATTGACTGGTGGCCAGCCGTTGGCGCTCCGGTTGAACGACCAGTTAGGCGGCGATCTACGGCCGCCAGAGCTTGAACGGCACATGCTTGGCCGCATGAGCGAAGTCGTTGTCTATGGAGAGTAGGGTCAACTCGTGCCTTCCACAGAGCTGAATCAGGAGTGCATCGATCGTTCCGAGCTGTACGCCGGCCCTGCGGCAGGAGTTGCGTACCTCCGCGGCTGCGATGTGGTCAGTCCTGTCTGGCGCGATGATTGGCAAGGCCTGAAAGCGTTCAACAATCGCTGCCGAAGCGCGCGGTCCACTGAAGCCCTGCAGTAGTTCCTGAAGTACCAGTCCGGTTGTTACAACAGCATCAGAGCCTGCGAGCGCATCTTGGAGCGCTAGCACCTCGGCCGCGCTTGTTGAGCCATCGCGGCGAAGAGCCAGAGACCAGACGCTTGTGTCGACTAGAAAGGTCATTGGCGGCTGCGCTCCGCCTTGTAATCGTAGCTCGAGTCCCATTCGAGCTTGCCAAAGAGTTCTGCAACCTTCTTCTGCTCCCTTCGGGCAATGAACTCCTTCAAAGCCAGGGTTACTGCAGCCCTCTTCGTCGTCTCGCCGCTCAACTCGAGGACTTGGTCCAGAAGCTTTGGATCAAGAGCAAGATTGGTAGCCATGTGCGCCTCCATGTGTGGAAGTCTACACACTCACGCGGGCACAGGCAAATGGGATTGAACTCGCCGCCTAACCAATCATGATCCCGAGGCGCGCCCCCGAAGATGAAAGCGGCCTGGGTCTATGCCATTGTGCAAGGAAGGGAGCCGGCGGACGCGAGGTCGAGAAACGTTTGGTGGTCGCACCCCGTGACCTAACCGGACCCGGCTCGGCCAGTCCGCACCCCCGACTGTTCCG
>JBBIIR010000110.1:0-6896 GCA_037446455.1 Hydrogenophilales bacterium
TTGCCCATGTTGAGCTTGCGCATGCGCCCCACCGGCACGGTCAGGGTGCCGGTGACGGCGGCCGGAGTGAGCTGCTCCATGGTGATCTGGCGGTCGTTCGGCACCACCTTCACCCAGGCATTGTGCTCGGCGATGATGCCGTGGATCTCATCCAGGGGCACGTCCCGCGTCAGCTTGATGGTCAGCGCCTGGGAGTGGCAGCGCATGGCGCCGACGCGCACGCAGAGGCCGTCGATGGGAATCGGGTTGTCGGAGCGGCCGAGGATCTTGTTGGCCTCGACCTGGGCCTTCCACTCCTCCTTGGATTGCCCCGATTCGAGTTGCACGTCGATCCACGGGATCAGGCTGGCGGCCAGCGGCACGGGCCAGGCATTCAGGGGATAACGGTCGGAATGCAGGAAGTCGGTGACCTTGCGGTCGATCTCCAGGATGGCGGAGGCCGGGTCGTCCAGCAGGGGCTTCACCTCGGCGTTCACCGCGCCCATCTGCTGCAGCAGTTCGCGCATGTTGCGGGCGCCGGCGCCGGAGGCCGCCTGATAGGTCTGCGGCGCGATCCATTCCACCAGGCCCTGGTCGAACAGGCCGCCGATGGCCATGAGCATGAGGGAAACCGTGCAGTTGCCGCCCACGTAGGTCTTCACGCCCTTCTTCAGGCCGTCCTGGATGACGTGCTTGTTCACCGGGTCGAGGATGATGATGGCCTCGTCCCGCATGCGCAGGGCGGAGGCGGCGTCGATCCAGTAGCCGTTCCAGCCGGCGGCGCGCAGCTTGGGGTACACCTCCTTGGTGTAGTCGCCGCCCTGGCAGGTGATGATCACCTCCATGGCCTTCAGTTCGTCGACGCTGTTGGCGTCCTTCAGGGGCGGCACGTCCTTGCCGATGTCGGGACCCTTGCCGCCGGGGTTGGAGGTGGTGAAGAACACCGGATCGATGTGCTCGAAATCCCGTTCTTCCTTCATGCGGCCCATGAGCACCGAGCCCACCATGCCGCGCCATCCGATCAGACCAACTCGCTTCATTTGCTTTTCCTTGGAAAGGGGGGAAAAGGGAAAAGGGAAACGTGAAAACCGTCACGTCCTGGACGGCTCTGATCTCGCGTTTCCCGTTTCCCTTTTCCCGTTTCCCGAATTCAATCACATCGCCGCCAAAACGGCGTCGCCCATCTCGCTGCACGACACCCGCTTGCAGCCCTCGGTCCAGATGTCGCCAGTGCGGTAGCCCTGGGCGATCACCTTCTTCACCGCGTTGTCGATGCGGTCGGCGGTGGCCTGGTCGTTGAAGGTGTACTTGAACATCATGGCCACGGACAGGATGGTGGCCAGGGGGTTGGCCAGGTTCCTGCCGGCGATGTCCGGGGCGGAGCCGTGGATGGGCTCGTACATGCCCTTGTTGTGCTCGTCCAGGGAGGCCGAAGGCAGCATGCCGATGGAGCCGGACAGCATGGAGGCCTCGTCGGAGAGGATGTCGCCGAAGATGTTGCCGGTGACGATGACGTCGAACTGCTTGGGATTGCGCACCAGTTGCATGGCGGCGTTGTCCACGTACATGGTGGAGAGTTCCACCTCCGGGTACTCCCTGGCCACCTCGGCCACCACTTCCTTCCACAGCTCGGAGCATTCCAGCACGTTGGCCTTCTCCACCGAGCACAGCTTCCTGCCGCGCTTCATGGCGATGCCGAAGGCCACGTGGGCGACGCGGCGGACCTCGGCCTCGGAGTAGATCATGGTGTTGTAGCCCCAGCGCTGCCCGTCCCGGACCTCGATGCCGCGCGGCTGGCCGAAGTACACGTCGCCGGTAAGTTCCCGCACGATCATGATGTCCAGGCCGGCCACCACTTCCGGCTTCAGGGTGGAGGCGGAAGCCAGTTCCGGATAGAGCAGGGCCGGACGCAGGTTGGCGAACAGGTTGAGTTCCTTGCGGATGCGCAAGAGGCCCCGCTCCGGGCGCAGGGGCCGGTCCAGCTTGTCGTACTGGGGACCGCCGACGGCGCCCAGCAGCACGGCGTCGGCGGCCTTGGCCAGCTTCAGGGTCGCCTCCGGCAGCGGATCGCCCGCCGCGTCGTAGCCGGCGCCGCCGATGGCGGCCGCCTCGGTCTCGATCTTCATGCCGTCGCGCTGGAGCACGTCCAGCACCTTCATGGCCTGGGCGACGATTTCCGTTCCGATGCCGTCACCCGGCAGAACCGCAAGTTTCATAGAGTCTTCACCTTGAAGAATTCATGGATCGAATAAACCCTGAGCGCGAATCCCTTGATGTCCGAATGCACCTGGAGAAGAAAGTCGGTGTACTGCAGCAGACCATGATAATGGAGCGCCTTGTCCTGCTCTGAAGCCGAATAATCATGGACCGCGGCATTACGCAGATTGCGGATGTTCCGCCATTCGTCGTCGGACTCAAGAATGCCCAACTTCACCATGGAATTGAGCACGTAGGAGAACGCTTCCGTGGGTTCCTCCTCGATGGCCGCGATCAGCTTCATGGCCGAGGCCAGATGATCCTGCATTTCCGCGAAACGCGACTTGAAGGCCGCCAGGGTTTCAAGCTGATCCGGGCTCCAGAGGTCGAAGGACTGATCGACCCGCCACCAGACGACGATCTTGGAACGCGAATATTCCAGATGCTCGCGCATCCTGCCCAGATGCCCCAGTTTCTCTCGCAGGGCATCGATCAGATCGGGGCTCACAGGGGTACCCCCTGCTTCATGGCGATCCTGTCGATGGCCCTGGGCGCCCCCGGCTGCGCAAGCACCAGATCGACGGGATAAGGCAGGCCATCCGCCAGATCGCCCAGGCATCTTACCCGCAGGTCGAACAAATCCTCCCGGGCAGGAGGTTCGACGTACAAATCCACATCGCCCCCGCGTCTTGCGTCATCCGCCCTCGAGCCAAACAGCCATACCCGCGCCCCGTCCCCGAAATGCCGGGTGATGGTGGCCTTGATGAATTGGGTCTGCTCGGGCTTCAGGCGCATGAATGTCAGGCGAACAACCAGGGCGCCTCGTCTTTGCGGCGGGCTTCGTAGGCTTGGATCCGGTCGGTGAACTTGAGGGTCAGGCTGATGTCGTCCAGGCCGTTCAACAGGCGGTGCTTGCGCTCCGGGTCCACGTCGAAGGCGAAGGCTTCGCCGGACGGCGTGGTCACGGTCTGGGCGGCCAGATCCACGCTGAGCTTGTAGCCCTCGGCGAGGGCGGTTTCCCGAAACAGTTTTTCAACTATTTCCGCTTTAAAAACAATCGGAAGAACGCCATTTTTAAAGCAGTTATTAAAGAATATATCGGCGAAGCTGGGGGCGATGATGGCGCGGAAACCATAGTCCTCCAAGGCCCAGGGCGCGTGTTCCCGGGACGAGCCGCAGCCGAAGTTCTCCCGCGCCAGCAGCACGGAAGCGCCCTGGTAGCGGGTCTGGTTCAGCACGAAATCCGGGTTCAGCGGGCGGGCGGAACAGTCCATGCCGGGCTCGCCGTGGTCCAGGTAGCGCCACTCGTCGAAGGCATAGGGTCCGAAACCGCTGCGCTTGATCGACTTGAGAAATTGCTTGGGGATGATGGCATCGGTATCCACGTTGGCGCGGTCCAGCGGCGCCACCAGCCCGTCGAGGCGGGTGAAAGGCTTCATCGCGTCGACCTCTGGATGGCCTCGCCGGCTTTCTCCACGTCCTGGCCGATGCCGCGCACGGTATTGCAGCCGACCATCATGAACACCACGCCGATGGCCGCCGCCAGCACCAGGACCTTGATGGCCACCAGGCCGATGATTTTCTGCGGAGTCATTGCATCACCTCATTTGCCAACACTCGAATATCCACGAAATGTCCGAACACGGCCGCCGCCGCCGCCATGGCGGGACTGACCAGATGCGTGCGGCCGCCCTGCCCCTGGCGGCCCTCGAAGTTCCGGTTCGAGGTGGAGGCGCAGCGTTCGCCGGGCTCCAGGCGATCGGCGTTCATGGCCAGGCACATGGAGCAGCCCGGATCGCGCCACTCGAAACCGGCGGCGGTGAACAGCTTGTCCAGCCCCTCGGCCTCGGCCTGCGCCTTCACCAGGCCGGAGCCGGGCACCACCATGGCCAGTTTGACGTTGCCGGCCACCTTGCGGTTCTGGGAGACCGCCCAGTTCGCCACCTTGGCCGCCTCGCGCAGGTCCTCGATGCGGGAATTGGTGCAGGAACCGATGAACACCTTGTCCACGTCGATCCGCTCGATGGGCGTATTGGCGGACAAGCCCATGTAGGCCAGGGCGCGCTCCCAGTCGGATTTCTTCACCGCATTGGGCGCATGGGCGGGATCGGGCACGCGGCCGTCCACCGGCACCACCATTTCCGGCGAGGTGCCCCAGGTCACCTGGGGTTTGATCTCCGCCGCGTCCAGTTCCACCACCGCGTCGAAGGCCGCGCCCGCGTCGGACACCAGGCTGCGCCACCAGGCGGCGGCCTGCTCGAACTGTTCGCCCTTGGGCGCATAGGGCCGGCCGCGCATGTAATCGACGGTCTTCTCGTCCACCGCCGCCATGCCGGCGCGGGCGCCCGCCTCGATGGCCATGTTGCACAGGGTCATGCGGCCTTCCATGGACAGGCCGCGGATGGCCGAGCCGGCGAACTCCAGCGCGTAGCCCGTGCCGCCGGCGGTGCCGATGCGGCCGATGACCGCCAGGGCGATGTCCTTGGCGGTAACACCGAACTTCAGTTCGCCTTCCACCCGCACCTGCATGGTCTTGGCCTTCTTCTGCCACAGGCACTGCGTGGCGAGCACGTGCTCCACCTCGGAGGTGCCGATGCCGAAAGCCAGGGCGCCGAAGGCGCCGTGCGTGCTGGTGTGGGAATCGCCGCAGACGATGGTCATGCCCGGCTGGGTGAAGCCCTGCTCCGGCCCGATGACATGGACGATGCCCTGGCGCGGATCGTTCATGCCGAACTCGGTGATGCCGAACTCGGCGCAATTGGCGTCCAGGGTCTCCACCTGGGTGCGGGAGACGGGGTCGGCGATGCCCTGGTCCCGGTCCGCGGTGGGAATGTTGTGGTCCGGCGTCGCCAGCAGGGAGGCCAGGCGCCAGGGCTTGCGGCCGTTCATCTTCATGCCCTCGAAGGCCTGCGGGCTGGTGACTTCGTGCACCAGTTGCCGGTCGATGTAGAGCAGCGCGGTGCCGTCGGGCTCCACGTGCACGACGTGGGCGTCCCAAAGCTTGTCGAAAAGGGTGCGGGCGGACATGCGTTCAACGGGCAATATTAGAAAGTGGCGAATTATGACACAGCGCCCGCGCGGCCGAGGCCGAAGGCCGGACTCAGGCCATGCTCTGTCCAGGCCTGCCCTTCCAGGCAAAGACCAGGGCGGCGATGAGCGCGAAGCCCGCCGCCAGGCTGTAGGTCATGCCTGAACCCAGGCCATCCCACGCCGCGCCCGAATACAGGCTGCCCAGGGTGCCGCCGACGCCGAAGGCCAGGCTGTTGTAGAGGGCCTGACCCCGCGCCTGATGCCGGCCGGTGAAATGCCGGTGCACCAGGGCCAAAGCCGAAGCGTGGTAAGCGCCGAAGGTGAAGGCGTGCATGAGTTGCGCCAGCAGCAACACCGGCAGATTGTCGGCGTGCCAGCCGATGAGCAGGAAGCGGACGGCGGCGATGACCAGGGTGGCCAGCAATACGGTCTCCACACGCACCCGGGCGAACACCCGCGGCATGATGAGGAAAATGCCGATTTCGCAGACCACCCCGAGCGCCCACAGCCAGCCGGCCACGGATTTGCTGTAGCCCACGTCCACCAGGTGGATGGTGAAGAAGGTGTAATAGGGGCCGTGCGCCGCCGCCATCAGCATGGCCGCCGCGAACAGGGCGAGCACCGCCGGCTGGCGCAACACCGAGCGCAAGGGAGGCTGGGCTTGGGCGTGTGTGGCGATCTCCGCCTCCGGAATCAGGCGGGAAGTGAGCGCGATGCCGACCAGCAGGCCCAGCACCACCCAGGGCACCAGGCGGATGGAGGCATGGTCCAGCGCCCAGCCCAGGCCCACCACCACGACGATGAAGCCGATGGAGCCCCAAAGGCGGATGCGGCCATAGCGGTCGGCGCGTTCGCCCAGATGCGACAGGGTGGTCGCTTCCACCAGGGGCAGCGAGGCGCTCCAGAAGAAGCTGATCAGGCTCATCACCACGAACAGCGGCCAAAAGCTGGTGGCCCAGAACACGCCGACGAAGGTCAGCAGGGAAGCCATGGCCGCCAGGCGCACGATGGCGACGCGCCGACCGCTGCGGTCGGCGATGTGGCCCCAGATGTTGGGCGCGAAGATGCGCATGACCTGCAGCAGGGACATGAGCACGCCGATCTGGAAAGCGTTGAACTCCAGCGAATGCAGGTACAGCCCCCAGAACGGCGCCATGGCGCCGACGAAGGCGAAATAGAAGAAATAGAAGCCGGACAGGCGCCAGTAGGGGACCGGTTGCATCGCGGACATAGGGTTCTGCAAACAAAACGGCCCGGAGGGGACTCCGGGCCGGTCGTGCGCTGAACGCGTTTATTTCGCCAACGCCAGCATGCGGTAAAGCTTGTCCTTGAGGTTCACGCGTATCTTCTTGAGCTCCTCCTCGTACAACTCCGAGGCCGCCTCGACCCGCTGCTCGATGCGCAGGATCTTGTGGTCGATGTCGTCGTAGTCGCGCATCATCTTGACGAACTGGTCGTTGGACAGGACGAGCTTGCGGATGGTGTCGGCGTGCTCGGGGAACTCGTGGTAGAGATCGTGGCTTTCGATCATTTTTTCGCTCCTTTGCTTGATCGGCTTAGCGTGAAAGTCGCGTCAGCGACTCTCGAAGCTCCCCTCTCCCGCAGGCGGGGCGAGAGGGGAATTCGGAATGCACAGCATTCCGCCCTCGCAGCCGGCTGGCGATGCATCGCCAGCCGTGGGGCGCGGAGCG
>JBBIIR010000111.1:0-6872 GCA_037446455.1 Hydrogenophilales bacterium
TCAGCCAAACACGATCTGATCAGCCAAACAGGCGACTCGCTCTTGTACGGGCGCTTCGGCGCGCTCATCCAGTTCGCCAGGTTCTGAGCACATTTTTTCATGGCGCCGCATCCCGCCTTCCCCGTCTCTCCTTACGCGGTACTGGAGCCGGACCAACGCTGGTTTCCCGCCGCCGAGGAATTACGGACCGCCTATGAAAAGCTGCTGCCCCCCTGGTCGCCAAGATACGCAGCGAGGTCAAAGCGTGGCGGGAGGCCGTGCTGTTCGTGATGGTGGACGACACCCGCAACTGCGACGAGGTGGGCGAACACCTGCAAAAGATATGCCCCGAGCTGCAAGGCGCGGTACGTGAAAGCGGATGGCGACCTGTCCAACTACGTGCCGGATTTTTTCGTGAAAATTATTGATGGCACCATCTACACGGTGGAAACCAAAGGCCGCGCGGAACTCGATCTACCCCGCAAGATGGCAAGATTAAGCCAGTGGTGTATGGACGCCACCCAAGCGGAACAAGGCCGAGTACGTTACGACTTTGTCTTCGTGGATGAGGACAGTTTCATCAAGCACACACCGAAGGCCTTTGCCGACCTCGTGACCAGTTTCGTGGAGTACAAGCCATGATCACCCGCTTCCGTATCTCCAACTTCAAGCGCCTGGTAACAGCCGAATTGGAACTCGGCGACGCGGCCGTATTCATCGGTCCCAACAATTCCGGCAAGACCACGGCATTGCAGGCGCTGGCCTTGTGGGATATCGGCTGGAAGCGCTGGGCGGAAAAACGGGACAAGAGTTCACCCGCCGAGCGCCAGGGCGTGACCATCAACCGCCGCGACCTCTATGCCATCCCGGTGCCCAGCGCCAAGCTGTTATGGAACGATCTCCACACCCACGACAGCGACCGCGGTTCCGGCAAACCCAAGACCGACAAGGTGTTGATCACTCTGGAAGCCGAGGGGGTGCATGACGACAAGCCCTGGCGCTGTGTGCTGGAGTTCTACTACGCCAACGAGGAATCCTTTTACTGTCGTCTGAAGGAAGCGGAGGGGGAAGGGAATAGTGGCAAGGTGCCGGAAGGCGCCCGCAAGCACGCCATCGTCTTCCTGCCGCCCATGTCCGGCCTGGCGGAGCGGGAGCACCGCAAGGAGCCGGGCGAGATCAGCGTCCTGATCGGTGAAGGCCAGACTGCCCAGGTGCTACGCAATCTGTGCTGGCAACTGTTTTCCAGGGATGACAAGAGCGCCTGGAAAAAACTTGTCGAGCACATCGATGACCTGTTCCAGATCAGACTCCATGAACCGGTCTATATCCGCGAGCGCGCCGAACTGTCCTTGACCTACAAGGAACCCAGCGGCGTCGAACTGGATTTGTCTTCGTCCGGGCGCGGCTGCCAGCAGGTCCTGTTGTTGCTTTCCTTCATGCTCGCCAATCCCGGCGCCGTGCTGCTTCTTGATGAGCCGGACGCCCACCTGGAAATCCTGCGCCAGCGCGACGTATACAACCTGCTCACCGATATCGCCGTGTCCAACGGCTCCCAGATCGTTGCCGCCAGCCATTCCGAAGTCGTCCTGCAGGAGGCCGCCGAGCGCGATGTCGTCATGGCTTTTGTCGGCAACCCCCACCGCATCGACACTCGCACCGCGCGGGGCCAGGTGAAGAAAGCCCTGGAAAGCATCCGCATGGCCGACTATTACCTGGCTGAACAAAAGGGCTGGATGCTTTATCTGGAAGGCTCCACCGATCTGGCTATCCTGCGTCGCCTGGCGGAGCGCCTGGACCATCCCGCCAATATCTATCTGCATGGTTCGGTGCCGGTGAATTACCTGGGCAGCAATCAACCCCAGGAAGCCCGCCACCACTTCCAGGGGCTGCGCGAAGCCAAGCCGGACCTGGTCGGCATGGCCTTGTTCGACCGGCTGGATCGGGAATTGCACACCGGTTCCCAACTGGTCGAACGCATGTGGTCGCGGCGGGAGATCGAAAACTATCTGGTTACTCCCGACAGCCTGCGCGCCTTCGTTCAGCTCGGTCTGCGCGAGGATGACTTGCTCGAACAGGCCGAGCGTGCCCGGCGCCTGGAAATCATGGAGGCGTGCATCGCCGAACTGGTCCAGGCCCTGGCCGTGGCCCGCCGGCCCGATCCCTGGGGACCGGACATCAAGATCACCGACGAATTCCTCGATCCGCTGTTCGAAAACTATTTCCTGCGCCTGGGCACGCCCCAGCAGATCTACAAACGCGACTACCACGGCCTGGCCGAGGCCATCCCCCTGGAACAGCTTGCCCCGGAAATCGCGGACATGCTGGACGCCATCCTGGAAGTCGCCCAACGCGCCGCGCCGGCAGTCTGACCGTGGCCCGCAACGACACCTACGAACTTTCGGAAACCGAGAAGCGCGACCTCATCGCGCTGATCCAGCAGGGCAAGCCCCTGCCGGAGAAGTACCGCTTCATCCTGTTCGAGGACAAGCGGGAGGTGGAACTGGTAGCCGTTCAGACACTTTGGGATGACATAACTGGAATTGGTGCATCCTCGTTGGAGGGTACTAGCTACCCTACCCAAAAACCCGAAGCCCTCCTGGAACGCATCATCAAGGCCTCCTCCAACGAAGGCGACCTGATCGCCGACTTCTTCTGCGGTTCCGGCACCACCGCCGCCGTGGCGGAAAAGCTGGGCCGCAAGTGGATCGCCACCGACCTGGGCAAGTTCGGCATCCACACCACGCGCAAGCGCCTGATCGGCGTGCAGCGCGCCCAACAGGCTGCCGGAAAACCGTTCCGCGCCTTCGAGGTGCTCAACCTGGGCCGCTACGAGCGGCAGGCCTATCTGGGTGTCAACTTCACCTTCGACCGTCATTCCCGCGAAGGCGGGAATCCAGAAAACGAAGCGCTGGATGCCCGCCTGCGCGGGCATGACGGAAAGGTACTGTCGCGGGAGGAAAGGCAGCGGCGCATCCTTGAGCAGAAGGAACGCGAGTTCCGCGAACTGATCCTGCGCGCCTACAAGGCGATGTCCCTCACCCCCGGCCCCTCTCCCGGCGGGAGAGGGGAGATTCAGGATGGCTTCTTCCACGGCCACCGCGGCGGCCGCCTGGTGGTGGTCGGCCCCATCAATCTGCCGGTGGGCCGCCTGTTCGTCGAGGAAGTCATCACCGAATGCCGCAAGCGCGGCGCCTCCCGCGCCGACATCCTGGCCTTCGAATTCGAGATGGGCCTGTTCCCCGCCGCCCTGGAAGAGGCGAAGCAGAAGGGCATCGACCTGGCGCCCAAGTACATCCCCGCCGAGGTGTTCGACCGCCGCGCGGTGGAGAAGGGCCAGGTGGTGTTCCACGACATCAGCTTCGTCGAGGCGACGCCGCGTTACGAGAAGAAGGACAAGTACACCCCGCAGATCGAGCTGACCGACTTTTCCGTCTATTACACCCAGGGCGCCCTGGAAGCGGCGGCGGCCAGCCTTAAGGAAGGCAAGTCACAGGTCGTGTGCGACGCCGGCCAGCTCTACAAGCTGAACAAGAGCAAGGACGGCGTGATTTCCCGCGAGAAATTGACCAAACACTGGACCGATTGGGTGGACTACTGGGCGGTGGACTTCGACTACATGAGCCGCCGGGAGATCATCAAGGTGCCCGTGGGCAGCGGGGTGGAAGGCAGCCTGCCCGGCATAGCCCCGGTTCAGGGCGAATTGCCCGAGTTCGAGGAACGCTGGACCGGCGGCTACATCTTCGAGAACGAATGGCAGAGCTTCCGCACCCGCCAGGACCGCAATCTGGAACTCATCTCCGCGCCCCACACCTACACCCGCGCCGGCCGTTACACCGTGGCGGTGAAGGTGATCGACATCTTCGGCAACGACACCATGACCCTGGTGCCGGTGTCGGTCGGCTGAATCAGGAATTTTTCGTATGCCTATCTCTTCCCGACCCATCCCCGTCATCGCCATCGACGGCCCCTCCGCTTCCGGCAAGGGTACCGTCGCCGCCCTGGTGGCCCAGGCCCTTGGGTTCCATTACCTGGACAGCGGCGCCATCTACCGGGTGACCGCCCATGCGGCTCAGCGCGCCGGCGTGTCGCCGGACGACGAAGCCGCCCTGGCGACTCTGGCCAGGGGACTGGACCTGCGCTTCGACGGCGTCGAGGTCTATCTCCAAGGCGAGGCGGTGGGGGACGCGATCCGCACCGAGGAAGCCGGCCGCGCCGCCTCGAAGATCGCCGCCATGCCGGTGCTGCGCGCCGCTCTGCTGGAACGTCAGCGCGCTTTCCGCCGGGCGCCCGGGCTGGTCACCGACGGGCGCGACATGGGCTCGGTGGTGTTCCCCGACGCCACGCTGAAAATCTTCCTCACCGCGAGCTGCGAAGAGCGGGCGAAAAGACGCTATAAGCAGTTGATTGAAAAAGGATTCGATGCTAACCTCGCCGCCCTGTTCGAGGACTTGAGCGAGCGGGATGCGCGCGATGCGGCGCGGGCCGTGGCTCCCCTGAAACAGTCGGCGGATGCCGTGTTGCTGGATACCACCGGCCTCGGCATCGACGAGGCCGTGCAGCAGGTGCTGCGGGAATACCGCGCCGCTTCCGCCGTCTGAACCGCCGAAAGGCCGTGCCCGGAAACACCGGTGCGCCTTTCGGTTTTTGTTTTTTTAACCAACCCGCCGTGGCAACACGGTTTTTTCTAGGTTTCTACATGTCCACCGCAACCGCCAGCCAATCCATGGAATCCATGGAATCCTTTGCCGCCATGTTTGAAGAAAGCATTTCCAAGCAGGAAATGCGTCATGGCGAAGTCATCACCGCCGAGGTCGTCGGCATCGACGACAACTTCGTCACCGTCAACGCCGGCCTCAAGTCCGAAAGCCTGATCCCCGTCGAGGAGTTCAAGAACGACCGCGGCGCAGTGGAAGTCCAGGTGGGCGACTTCATCCAGGTCGCCATCGAGTCCATCGAGGACGGCTACGGCTCCACCAAGCTCTCCCGCGACCGCGCCCGCCGCCTGGCCGCCTGGCTGGACCTGGAAGCCGCCATGGAAGAGGGCCGCGTGGTCAAGGGCGTGATCAACGGCAAGGTGAAGGGTGGCCTGACGGTCATGTGCAACGGCATCCGCGCCTTTCTGCCGGGCTCGCTGGTGGACGTGCGTCCCATCAAGGACACCACGCCGTTCGAGAACAAGGAATCCGAATTCAAGGTCATCAAGCTGGACCGCAAGCGCAACAACGTGGTGGTCTCCCGCAAGGCCGTGCTCGAGCAGAGCATGGGCGCCGAGCGCGAGAGCCTGCTGGCCAACCTGAAGGAAGGCGCGCAGGTCAAGGGCGTCGTCAAGAACATCACCGAATACGGCGCCTTCGTCGATCTGGGCGGCATCGACGGCCTGCTGCACATCACCGACCTGGCCTGGCGCCGCGTCAAGCATCCCTCCGAAGTGGTCACCGTCGGCGACGAGGTTACCGCCGTGGTGCTCAAGTTCGACCAGGACAAGAACCGCGTCTCCCTGGGCCTGAAGCAGCTGGGCGAGGATCCCTGGGTCGGCCTGTCGCGTCGCTACCCCACCGGCACCCGCATGTTCGGCAAGGTGGCCAACCTCACCGACTACGGTTGCTTCGTCGAGATCGAGCCCGGCATCGAGGGCCTGGTGCACGTCTCCGAGATGGACTGGACCAACAAGAACGTCAACCCGTCGAAAATGGTCTCTCTGGGCGACGAGGTCGAAGTCATGGTGCTGGAGATCGACGAGGATCGCCGCCGCATCTCCCTGGGCATGAAGCAGTGCAAGTCCAATCCCTGGGACGATTTCGCCATGAACTTCAAGAAGGGCGACAAGGTGAAGGGGCAGATCAAGTCCATCACCGACTTCGGCGTCTTCATCGGCCTGTCCGGCGGCATCGACGGCCTGGTGCACCTGTCCGACCTGTCCTGGAGCCTGAGCGGCGAGGAAGCCCTGCGCAACTATCGCAAGGGCGAGGAAGTGGAAGCCGTGGTGTTGGCCATCGACGTCGAGAAGGAGCGCATCTCCCTGGGCATCAAGCAGATGGAGAACGACCCCTTCAACGCCTACGTGGCCACCCATGACAAGGGCTCCATCGTCAAGGGCGCGGTCAAGTCCCTGGATGCGAAGGGCGCGGTCATCGCCCTGGACGGCGAGGTGGAAGGCTACCTGCGCGCCTCCGAGGTCTCCCGCGAGCGCGTCGAGGACATCCGCAACCACCTGAAGGAGGGCGACGCGGTGGAGGCGGTGATCATCAACATCGACCGCAAGAACCGCCAGATCAACCTGTCCATCAAGGCTCGCGACGCCGCCGAGCAATCCGAGGCACTGCGCAAGCTGGCTTCCGAGCAGTCCACCGGCACCACCAACCTGGGTGCCCTGCTCAAGGCCAAGCTCGACAACAAGAGCGCGGAATGATCGAGAAGGGCGCCATGACCAGGTCGGAGCTGATCGCCCGGCTGGCGGAGCGCCATCCTCATCTGGTGGCGGCGGACGCCGAACTGGCGGTGAAGACGATCCTCGATGCCATGACCAGCAGTCTGGTGGAAGGGGAACGCATCGAGATCCGCGGGTTCGGCAGCTTCAGCCTGAATTTCCGCCCGCCCCGGGTGGGGCGTAATCCCAAGACCGGCGAGAAGGTGCACGTCGAAGGCAAGCACGTGCCCCATTTCAAGGCGGGCAAGGAATTGCGCGACCGCGTCGATTTCAAGGACTGACCCGCGTCGCCGCGGGCCATGGCGGGCGTCCCCGAGGGGGCGCCTTTTTGTTGTGCGCCCGGCAGGGCCTGCCATTCTGAGCGACGCCGATGCCGCCGAAGCGACGGCCGTTTATCGGCTTAACGCCGCATCCAGCGCCTGGCGCAGTTCCTCGACGCCGCCTGGATGATGCAGCCGGTTCAGCA
>JBBIIR010000112.1:0-6791 GCA_037446455.1 Hydrogenophilales bacterium
CAACCGGCGCCTCGCGCAGCGCCGCGCCATGGCGGTGCGCGACTATCTGCACCAGGAGGCGGGCATCCCCCTGAATCTGCTGGCGGTCGCGGCTTACGGCTCCAGCCGCCCGGTGGCCGACAATGCCACGCGTGAGGGGCGCGCCAAGAATCGGCGCGTGGTGCTGGTGGTCCTGCGCTGAGCCAAGCCGGCGTCTAGCGTACTGTTGCACGCTGTTCGGAACTTATGCGGATGGCCTGTAGGGCGGAAAAGCGCAGCGCCTTCCGCCATATGAGCCCCGTTCGGCGGATAACGCTACGCTCATCCGCCCTACCGTTGTCTAAAGCCGCCCTGCGAACGTTTCACATAGGTACCATCAAGAGCCCACCACTACACTAGCAGGTAGCGCTCGGTCGCCGCTCGGCGTAGCGGTTGCGGGCCAGTTCGGCGAGGTCCGGCGGCATGGCTTTCAAGTTGCGCTGGATTTCCTGCTCGCCCAGGCGGTGCCCGTATTCCTTGGCCAGACAGAACCAGTGATGCGCGGCCATGCGGTCCTGCCGCTCGCCCTTGCGATGTAGGAACAACTGGCCTAGGGCGTAATAGGCGTCGGCGAAACCCTGATCGGCGGAGCGGGCATACCAGTAAGCGGCAAGCAGGTCGTCCCGCTCCACGCCCTGGCCCTCTTCGTGGAGCAGGCCCAGCATGTACTGGGCTTCCCTGTCCCCCTTCTCGGCCAAGGGTCTGAATTCGCGCGCCGCCTTGTCGTAATCGCCGCTGGAGTAGGCGCGCATGCCCGCGTCCGCACCGGCGCGGGCGAGCGCCGCGACGGACAGCAGCAGGCAGGTGAGAAGGAAGCGAACGTGTACGCGCATGGTCGGGATGCAAGACGTCCTGGAATATTAACGGACGCTTATATATAAACTTGAGAAAAAAATGTTGGCCGGCGAGGAAAGCTGTCGCGGGTTGCGCAGAGGCAGCGATTTCAGCGAGAAGAGGGCGATGGGTTGAGGCCAACCGGGTTGCTGGAGGCGTGCGCCGATGCCGGTTATTTCTAGGCCTGAACCGATGCCGGAAGCATTCCATGGAAGCCCAGACCCTCCCCGCGCCCGAAGTTCCGCCCGCATTTCCCGCGCGGGCACCGTTGCCGCATGAGCCGGCAAGAACGAACTCCGGGGCATCTCCGCCGTGCACGGATCGCGAGCAGACCGCGCTGCGCGTGGATATCCGCGCCCTGTTCAGAAAATGGGGCGAGTGAGGTGGGATGCGCGCATGACGCGCTTCCAGATTGCCCCTGTTTGCCGGCTCAGGCGCCGATCATGCCGCCGTCCTCGCGCGTGATCACCACCGTCGCCGAAAGCGGGTAGCGGCCCTGGTTGGGCCAGGTGCCGGTGAGCTTGCCGGCGGCGAAATCGGCGGCCGAGGTGGACGCGCCCGGATGCTGGATGTTGACGAACATCGTGCGCTGGTCCGGCGTGGTGATGACGCCGGTGATCTCCTGGCCCAGGGGGCCCACCAGGAAGCGGCGCAGGTCGCCGCTCACCGGGTCGGCGGCGAGCATCTGATTGTTGCCGAAGGGCGCGTAGTCGCCGCTGTTCATCACGCTCTCGCTGATGTCGGTCTGGATCCACAGACGGCCGTCCGGGTCGAACCAGAGCCCGTCCGGGCTGTTGAAGATCTGCTCGGCGGTCAGCGGCTTGCCGGCGAAGCGCGAATCTTCCCCAGGGCCGGCGAGCAGGAAGAGGTCCCACTCGAAGCGCGTCGCGGCGGGGTCGTTGCCCGCCTCGCGCCAGCGGATGATGTGGCCCCAGCGGCTGTTGACGCGCGGGTTGGCGGCGTCAGCCTCCTTGCGGCTGGTGTTGTTGGTCAGCGTGAAATAGACCAGACCGGTCTTCGGGTCGATGGCGCCCCATTCCGGGCGGTCCATCCTGGTCGCGCCCAGCTTGTCGGCGGCCAGGCGGGTGTTGAGCAGCACGTCGGCCTGGCTCTTGAAGCAGTCGCAGTTCGGCTCCTCGCCCTGGTTGACCGGTTGCGGCAGCAGCGGGCCGTGACCCCATTTCAGCGGTAGCCATTCGCCGGTGCCGTCGGCGTTGAAACGGGCGACGTAGAGCGTGCCCTCGTCGAGCAGCGCGCCGCTGGCGCTGGCCTTGTGGTAGGGCTTGGCGCTGACGAACTTGTAGATGTACTCGTTGCGCGCGTCGTCGCCGGAATAACACACCACCGGTTTACCCTCGACCGCCTGATGAAAGACCACGCCCTCGTGCGCGAAACGGCCCAGATGGGTGCGCTTGACGGGCACGCTGGCGGGGTTGAAGGGGTCTATTTCCACCACCCAGCCAAAGGTGTTGGGTTCGTTGCGGTAATCCCCGGTGGCGTTGGCGGTTTTGGCGCCGGCATCGAAGCGGATGAACTCGTCGGCGCCGTTGTCGGCCTGGTCCCAGGCATAGCGCGCGGTCTTGGTGCCGACGCCATAGCGGATGTGTTCGCGCGGCCGTTCGCCGCGGTTGACGAAATAGCTGGCCCAGTTTTCCTCGCAGGTCAGATAGGTGTTCCAGGGCGTGACGCCATGCGCGCAGTTGTTGAGGGTGCCGCGCGTCATCGTGCCGTCCGGGCTGTACTTGGTCTTGACCTTGTCGTCGCCGCGCACCGGGCCGGCGATGGCCATCGGCGTCAGGCCGGTGACGCGGCGGTTGCGCGGGTCGGCCACCACTTTCCAGGCGCCGTCTGCCTCGCGCCGGATGCGCAACACGCTGACGCCATGGCCGTTGAGTTCCTTCAGCACCTCGTCGGCGGCGCGCTTGCCGCTGGCGTCCAGCGGCACCGCGCTGCGCGTCAGCGCCTGGCCGACGGCGGAGGCGTGCATGAAGCGCGGCTCCACGTATTCGTGGTTCATCACCAGCAGGCCGTCCGTGGAACTGCCCTCGATCGGGAAGAAATGCATGCCGTCGTGATGGCTGCCGACCTGCGCGGCCTGCTCGGCGCCGCTCGCCTTGAGGGGGTCGAATGGCGTATCCGCCCCGGATAGCGGCGTGCCCCACGCCGCCAGCACCTGCACGCGGTAGCCCTTGGGTACCGTCACCTGATCGGCGGCGCTGGCCGCCACCGGCGCGAAGCCGAGCAAGCTGGCGCGGGCGCCCGAGGTGGCCGCCGCGCTGGCGCCGGCGAACACCGGCGCGACCGGCGCGAACAGCGCGGCCAGGGAGGCGCCGAGACCGCCCTTGAGCAGCGCGCGCCGGCTCAACCGGGCCGCGAGGATGGCGTCGAAACCGGGGTTGCCGGAATGGTTGCCGAGAGGTTCGTCGCCATCGCCGTGGTCGATGACGCGCGGGTTGTGGTCGGGGTTCATCCGGTGTCCTTGAGTGGGTTAACGTGAAAGTCGCACGGCGACTTCTCGAAGCTCCCCTCTCCCGCAGGCGGGAGAGGGGCTGGGGGTGAGGGAAACGGACATGACTTTCATGCTTCGGGGCGTCTTCTCAAAGTCATGTCCGTTAGCGCGAAGCGCGCAATCTAGCCGCGCAATGTTGCGCCCGGATGACGCCACGGCACCGGCTCGTCGCGAGCAACCGGGCCGCTCCGGCCTGGCGCGGCGATAGCGCGCGCAGAGGGTGTCGAGCTTGCCCGTCGGGCTGGATGCCGGCGAGGCGGCGCCTGTCTCAAATCAGGCGGATTCACTCGCGGCGCGCCGGGCGCGGCGCCAAACGGCGAGCCGGCGCAGCCCTTTCCAGACGCCCCACAGCACCGGCACGACGATGACCAGCCAGGGCAGGGCCTGGACGATGAACAACAGCGCCGCCGCCAGGCTGGAGGCGATGGCGCGACGCGGACGATTTGCCGGATCATCGCCATCGTGAAGGAGGGTGACGATGATCGGCCTGCTGCAAAGAGTCCTGGAGGCCAGCGTGCGCGTGGACGACAGGACGGTGGGCGCCATCGGGCCGGGCCTGCTGGTGCTGGTGGGGGTGGAAAAGGGCGATGCCGAGGCGCAGGCGGACCGGCTGCTGGAACGCCTGCTCGGCTACCGGGTGTTCGCCGACGCGCAGGGCCGCATGAACCGCGGCCTGGCCGAGGTCGGCGGTGGCTTGCTGCTGGTGTCGCAGTTCACCCTGGTGGCCGACACGCACAAAGGCGCGCGGCCCAGTTTCTCCTCGGCGGCCCCGCCCGAGGCGGGCACCGCCTGTTCGACTATCTCGTCGCCCGCGCCCGCGCGCTGCACGCGCCGGTGGCGACGGGGGAGTACGGCGCCCACATGCGGGTGGCCCTGGTCAACGACGGCCCGGTCACCTTCACCCTGCGCGTGCCGCCCGCGGCCATGTCCTGAAGCGCGCGCGCCGTCATTCCACGATCTTGTTGATGGGCAGTTCGATGATGCCGCGCGCTCCGGCGGCATAAAGGCGCGGGATCAGTTCCCGCACCTGCTTTTCATCGACCACGGTGGACAGTTCCACCCATTCCGGGTCGGCCAGGGTGGACAGGGTGGGCGTGGCCAGCGCCGGCAGGATGCGCAGGATGTCCTCCAGGCCGGAGCGTGGCGCGTTCATCGACAGCGGCACGCGGGTGGCGGCGGTGATGGCGCTCTCCAGCAGCATCAGCAGCCGCGCGATCTTGTCCCGCTTCCAGGGGTCGTTGAGGGCGTCGTGGTGGGCGATGAAGCGCGGCGTGCTTTCCAGCACCACGTGCAGCACCTTGAGGCCGTTGGCGCGCAGCGAGGAGCCGGTCTCGGAGACGTCGACGATGGCGTCGGCGAGGATGGGCGGCTTCACTTCCGTGGCGCCCCAGGAGAATTCGACTTCGGCGTCGACGCCGTGCGCGGCCAGGAAGTGCCGGGTCATGCCCACCGCCTCGGTGGCGATGCGCTTGCCTTGCAGGTCGGCGACGCTGTGGAAGGGCGCATCCTCCTTCGCCGCCATCACCCAGCGCACGGTGCCGTAGTTGGGCCAGGGCGCGCGCAGGTCGGCCAGTTCGGCGACGTCGGCGCCGGTCTCCAGGATCCAGTCCAGGCCGGTGATGGCGCAGTCGAGGATGCCGTGGCCGACGTAGCGCGCCATCTCCCGCGGGCGGATGAGGATGCACTGGATTTCCGCGTCGTCGATGTCCGGGTAGTAGGAGCGGCCGCGGATGCGCAGGTCGTAGCCGGCGCGGATGAAGAGCTTCTGGGTGGTGTCCCGCAGACTGCCTTTGGGGATGCCGAGGCGGAGGGGGATCATGGTGGTTGCCGGCTGTGTGGGTAAAACCTGAACCATGGCCCAGGCTCGGAAATCCCGCCCGGGCGCGTGTAATAAAAGACTTCGACATGCCAGGAGCAGGGCCCCGGCGTTACCATTTGCAGTTGATCCATCCAACGCACCCACCACGGAGTTCCACCATGGCCCACCCCCGCGCCGGTCAGCCCGCCACCGCCCAAGACCTGATCGATGTCCCCGCCCTGCTGCGGGCCTATTTCGACCTGCCCGACGCCAACGACCCGGCGCAGCGGGTGGCCTTCGGCACCAGCGGCCACCGCGGCACGGCGCTGCAGAAGAGCTTCAACGAGGCGCACATCCTGGCCATCTCCCAGGCGGTGTGCGAGTACCGCCAGGCGCAGGGCATCAGCGGCCCGCTGTTCCTGGGCATGGACACCCACGCCCTGTCGGAACCGGCGCAGCGCACCTGCCTGGAGGTGCTGGCGGCCAACCGCGTGGAAACCCACCTGCAGCGCGACGGCGGTTATTCCCCCACGCCGGTCATCTCCCGCGCCATCCTGGCCTGGAACCGCATCCACCCCAACGTGCGCGCCGACGGCATCGTCATCACCCCCTCCCACAACCCGCCCCAGGACGGCGGCATCAAGTACAACCCGCCGCACGGCGGCCCGGCCGACACGGACGCCACCGGCTGGATCGAGAACCGGGCCAACGCGCTGATGGCCGCAGGCTGCGCCGGGGTGAAGCGCATGGCCTGCGAGCAGGCCCTGAAGGCGCCGAATACCCACGTCGAAGACTTCATGGCGCCCTACATCGCCGACCTCGACAACGTCATCGACTTCCTGGCCATCCGCGACGCCAAACTGAGGATCGGCGTCGACCCCATGGGCGGCGCCGCGGTGGCCTACTGGAAGCCCATCGCCGAGAAGTACGGCCTCGACATCCGGGTGGTGAACGACCAGGTGGACCCGGCTTTCGCCTTCATGACCCTGGACCACGACGGCAAGATCCGCATGGACTGTTCCAGTCCCTACGCCATGGCCGGCCTGGTGGATCTGAAGGATCGTTTCGACATCGCCTGGGGCAACGACGCCGACGTCGACCGGCACGGCATCGTCACCCCCTCGGTGGGGCTGATGAACCCCAACCATTACCTGGCGGTGGCCATCCACTATCTGCTCACGCACCGGCCGCAATGGTCCGCCACGGCGGCGGTGGGCAAGACCCTGGTGTCCAGCGCCATGATCGACCGCGTGGTGGACGGCCTGGAGCGCAAGTTCCTGGAAGTGCCGGTGGGCTTCAAGTGGTTTTCCGCCGGCCTGCTGGAAGGCGGCTTCTGCTTCGGCGGCGAGGAATCGGCCGGCGCCTCCTTCCTGCGCCGCGACGGCACGGTGTGGACCACCGACAAGGACGGCATCATCCTCGGCCTGCTCGCCGCCGAGATCACCGCCGTCAGCGGCCGCGATCCGGGCCTGTACTACCAGGACCTGGCCGCCAAGTACGGCGCGCCGTTCTACCTGCGCATCGATTCCGCCGTGAGCCGCGAAGAAAAGGCGGCCTTCAAGCACCTGACGCCGGAACGCGTCACCGCCAGCACCCTGGCGGGGGACGCCATCAGCGCGAAGCTCACCCAGG
>JBBIIR010000113.1:0-6777 GCA_037446455.1 Hydrogenophilales bacterium
AGGAAGACGCCGTGCAGGATGGTGGAAGGCGCCAGGGCCTGGGTGATCATGTGCGACAGCACGCGCATGAGCACGGGGCTTTGCTCCGGGCAGGTGAACAGCGGCGTGTCGGCGCGGTCGGCGGCGGCGATCAGGTCCTCCGGCACGGCCTCGCCGTTGGCCACCACCACGGCTGCGATCTCGGTGGAGAACAGGTTGTCGATGGCCTGTTGCAGGCCCTCCGCGGACAGCTTGCGCAGATAGTCCATCTCCGCGCAGCCCAGCACCTGCACGCGGTTGGGATGCACGAAGTTGAGATGGCCGATGAGCGCCAGGGTGGGCTTCTGCACCGTGTCCGAGTTGAGTTGCCGCTCGCCGCCGGCGCGGCCGGCGATCCAGCTCAACCGCAAGCGCTCGCCGGCCTGGCGGAAGAGCTCGGCGACGCTGATGTGGTAGGGCGTGACGTGGACGTCGCCGCCTTCGGCCGGCGCGTCGGCGTCGAAGCTCAGGGGGTCCATTCCGTGATCAGGCGGTGCAGCGCGGCGGCGTCGGGGGCGGCGCGCAGCCTGGCGCGGAAATCCGCGTCCGAGAACATCGCGGCCAGTTCGCCGAGGATCTGCAGGTGCACGTCGGTGGCGGCGGCGGGCGCCAGCAGGATGAACACCAGGTCCACCGGCTGCTGGTCCGGCGCGTCGAAATCGGCGGGCGTTTTCAGGCGCAGGAAGGCGCAGGCGGTTTCCTTGAGGTGCTTGAGGCGGCCATGCGGAATGGCGATGCCGAAGCCCAGGGCCGTGGAACCCAGCTTCTCGCGGGAAAACAGGCTGTCGAAGACTTCCGTGCCGGATACGCCGTGGCTGGCCTGGAACATCTGGCCGGCCTGCTCGAACAGGCGTTTCTTGCTGGAGGTGTCGAAATCCGCCAGGACGTTGGCGGGCTTGAGCAGGGGGGAGACGAGGTTCATGGCATGGGGCCTTAGGCCCCGGCGCCAGCGCGGGCGCGCGGGGCCCGGTGGATCAATCGAGATCGACGCTCTGTCGCTTCATGCCGCCGGATTCGCGGTGCTCGCCGATTTTTTCCTTGTGCTTGAGCACCTGGCGGTCGAGTTTGTCGGCGAGGGCATCGATGGCGGCATACATGTCGGCGTCGCTCGATTCGACGTAGATGTCCTTGCCGCGCAGGTGCAGGTTGACCTCCGCCTTGTGCTTGAGTTTTTCCACGGCGAGGATGACGGAAACGTCGATGACCTGGTCGAAGTGGCGGGTGACGCGGGCCATTTTGTCTTCCACGTAGCCGCGTATGGCGGGGGTGATGTCCAGGTGGTGGCCGGTGATGGTGAGGTTCATGCAACGCTCCTTGGGCTGTGCGCCGGTCAGATCGACTTGCGCTGGTTGGCGGGAGGGATGTTCATCAACTCCCGGTATTTGGCGACGGTGCGCCGGGCGACGACGAAACCCTGTTTGCCCAGCAGGTCCGCGATGCTGTTGTCGGACATGGGCTTGCCGGGGGGTTCGGCGTCGATGAATTGCCGGATGAGGGCGCGGATGGCGGTGCTGGAGGTGGCGCCGCCTTCCTCGGTGGCCAGCGAACTGGCGAAAAAGTACTTGAATTCGTAGAGGCCGCGCGGCGTCATCATGTATTTCTGGGTGGTCACGCGGGAGATGGTGGATTCGTGCAGTTCCACCGCGTCGGCGATTTCCTTCAGCGTCAGCGGCCGCATGGCCACCTCGCCGTGCTCGAAGAACATGCGCTGGCGATCGACGATGGCCTGCGACACCTTGAGGATGGTTTCGAAGCGCTGCTGCACGTTCTTGATCAGCCAGCGGGCTTCCTGCAATTGAGTGTTGAGGGAACTCCCGCCGTCCTTGTTGGCGCGCAGGATGCTGGCGTACAATTCGTTGATGCGCAACTTGGGCATCGCCTCGGCGTTCAGGCTGACGATCCATAAGCCCTTGTTCTTTTTGACGAACACGTCCGGCGTGACATAGCGCGTGTCGAGCGGGGCAAAGGCGGCGCCGGGGCGCGGATTGAGCGAGGTGATGAGCTGGCGCAACTGGATGAAGTCGGCGTCGTTCATGTCGAACAGCTTTTTCAGCTTGCCGTACTCGCGTTCCGCCAGCAGACCCAGATGTTCCCGCACCAGGGTCTTGGCGATGGCCAGATGGGGGCTATCCGGCGGCAGGTTGTTGAGCTGCAGCCACAGGCATTCGCCCAGATCGCGGGCGGCGATGCCGGCCGGGTCGAAGCTTTGCAGCAGCTTGAGGGCGGTGCCCAGTTCATCCAGCGTGATATCCAGGTCGTCGGCCAGCAGTTCCGCCAGCTCATCGAGACCGGTATTGAGGTAGCCGTCCTCGTCCAGGGCCTCGATGAGCAGGGCCACCAGTTGCCGGTCGCGCTGGCAGAGGGGGGTCATGCACAACTGGTTGACCAGGTGCTGGTGCAGGTTGGTGTGGCTGGCGTCGGCGGCCTGGTGGTCGTGCTCGTCGTCGTCGTCCCCGCCGTGCGAGGGCGCCACCGCGCGCTCGCCCCAGGCCATCTCCTCGTAGACCTCCTCGCGCTCCGGGCGGGTTTCCTCGGCGGCGGTCTCCGCGGAGGAGGACTCGAAGGAGTGGTCCCCGTCCAGACGTTCCAGGAGCGGGTTGTCCTGCAGCATCTGGGAGATTTCCTGGCCCAATTCCAATGTGGACAGCTGCAGCAGGCGGATGGACTGCTGCAACTGGGGGGTGAGGGTGAGCTGCTGGTGCAGCTTGAGCTGGAGGCTCTGCTTCATGCGAAGCTTATCGGCAGTTGGTCGGCGCGGTTGAATTACAGCTTGAAGTGCTCACCGAGGTAAACCTTGCGCACGCTTTCATTATAAATAATTTCATCCGGCGTCCCGGCCGCCATGACCTCTCCCACATTGAGGATATAGGCCCGGTCGCAAATGCCCAGGGTCTCGCGCACGTTGTGATCGGTGATGAGCACGCCGATGTCGCGCTCGGTCAGGAAGCCGACGATTTTCTGGATGTCGAGCACGGAAATGGGGTCGATGCCGGCGAAGGGTTCGTCCAGCAGCACGAAGCGCGGCGAGGTGGCCAGCGCGCGGGCGATCTCCACGCGCCGTCGTTCGCCGCCGGACAGGCCGGCCGCGCCGGCGTCGCGCAGGTGGGTGATGTGCAGGTCCTCCAGCAGGTTTTCCAGGCGGGTTTCCACCTCCCCCTCGTCATAGCCCTTCAGTTCCAGCATCGCGGCGATGTTCTCGGCGACGCTCAGGCGGCGGAAGATGGAGGGCTCCTGCGGCAGGTAGGACAGGCCCAGGCGGGCGCGCCGGTAGACCGGCAGGTGGGTGAGGTCGGTATCGTCGAGACGGATGCTGCCGCCATCGGCGCGGATCAGCCCGACCATCATGTAGAAACAGGTGGTCTTGCCGGCGCCGTTGGGCCCCAGCAGGCCCACTACCTCGCCGCTGCCCACCTCGATGGAGGCTCCCGACACCACCTGACGCGACTTGTAGCGCTTGGCCAGTTGTTCCGCGCGCAGCAGGCTCACGGTTTTTCCGCGGGGTTGCTCTTTGGCCGGATCACCGCGCGCACCCGGCCGGGCGCGCCGCTGACACCACCCTGGGCCTGATAGTGGCCGGTGACGCCGTCATAGGTGATGAGATTGCCGCGCAACTCGTCCTCGCCGCGCAACAGGCGGGCCTGGCCGATCAGTTTCAGCTTGTCGCCGCGGCCGTCGTGCTCGATGCGCTCCGCCCAGCCTTCGACATATTCGCCGGCGGGATCCGCTTTCGCCCCCGGCTTGGGATCCATGCGCTGCCGGAAATAGGCCGGCTTGCCCTGTGCCTCGGCGGACGTCATGCCCTGATCGTCCTGGCGGATGTCGATGCGCTGGGCGGTGATCATCAGAGTGCCCTGGGTCAACACCACGTGGCCCTCGTACACGGATGTCTTGCGCGCGTCGTCCACCTTCAGTTTGTCCGCCTCGATCTGGATGGGTTTGTCCCGGTCGGCGCGCTCCGCCCAGGCCGGGACGGAAAAGGCCAGCAGGGCGAGCAGGGCGAGCAGGGTGGACTCAGCGCGCGCGTTCATAGGTCCCCCGTACATTGCCGGTCATGGTCAGTTCTCCGGCGCGGTCGTCGACGAAGATCGCGTCGGCCCTGATGTGCGAGCGGCCCTGGCGCACGCCGACCGGCGCGTGGCTGCGCATGGTGCGCGCCTCCGGGGTGACCTGCAGGTGCTCGGTCTCCAGGACGAGGGGCGCCGCGCCGCCGGTGGAGGGCCGCTCCACGCGGACCTGGCCGAGAAAATACAGATGCCGGTTGTCCGCCGACAGCAGGGCGCGGCGGGCGCTCACCGTCACCGGCCGGGCGGGATCGATCTTGCGCAGCAGGGGGTTGTCCAGCACGGTGGTGTCGTCGTCCATGTAATGCGTCATGCGCGCCGCCTTCAGGCTTTGCTGCGGCCTGCCGTCGCGGTCGAAGGTGAGGGCGTCGAAATTTTCCACGAAATAATCGGGGTCATGGGTGAAGCCCGCATTGTCCACGCTTTCCACATGCTCGCCGAGATGATTCAGCCAGCCCGTCAGCATCGCCAGCAGCAGGGCGATGCCCAGGGGCGGCCAGCTGATGTGATGGGCAAGCGGGATCATCGGTCATACAGGGCCAACTGGGCCGCCCAGCTGCCCTGCGCGCGCATGATGCACTCGCAGGCTTCGCGCGCGGCGCCGCGGCCGGCGCCGGCGCGGGTGACCAGATGGCAGCGCGCCTTCACCTCCTCCGGGGCATCCGGCACGGTGATGGCCAGACCGCAACGCCTGAGCACCGGCAGATCGACCAGATCGTCGCCCATGTAGGCGATCTCGCCCGCCTTCAGGCCGCTGGCCGCCAGCAGTTTGTCGAAGGCCGCCAGCTTGTCCTCGACACCCTGGAAGATGTGCGCGATGCCCAGGTTGCGGGCGCGGTGGATGACCACCTGCGAGGTGCGACCGGTGATGATGGCGGTGGCGATGCCGGTGCTGCGCAGCATCTTGATGCCATGGCCGTCGCGTGAATTGAAGGCCTTGTATTCCTCGCCGTGGTCGCCGTAGAACAGGCCGCCGTCGGTGAGCACCCCGTCCACGTCGAAGACCATCATGCGGGTGGCGCGGGCGCGTTCGACAACGTTCGGGTCGAGATTCGACATGCTCATACCACGCCCGCCCGCAACAGATCATGCATGTTCAAAGCTCCGGTGAGACGGCCCGCGGCGTCCAGCGCCAGGAGCCCGTTGACCTTGCTGTCTTCCATGACGCGCACCGCCTCCACCGCCAGGGCATCCTCGCAAATGGTGCGCGGCTGGCGTTTCATGACGTCGGCGATCATGGTGCCGCGCACATCGACGTCGTGGTCCAGCAGGCGGCGCAGGTCGCCGTCGGTGAAGACGCCGAGCAGGCGCAGGTCGGCGTCCACCACGGCGGTCATGCCTAGACCCTTGCGCGTCATTTCCAGCAAGGCTTCCTTCAGGGAGGCCGTGTCCGCCACCCGGGGCAGGGCCTCGCCGGCATGCATGAGGTCGCGCACGTGGATGAGCAGGCGGCGGCCGAGGGCGCCGCCGGGGTGGGTGCGGGCGAAGTCCTCGGCGGTGAAGCCGCGCGCGTACAGGGTGGCCACCGCGAGGGCGTCGCCCAGGGCGAGCGCGGCGGTGGTGCTGGCGGTGGGCGCCAGGTTGAGGGGGCAGGCCTCCTGCTCGACCCCGGCGTACAAGTGGATGTCGGCTTCGCGGCCCAGGGTCGAGGCCGCATTGCCGGTCATGCCGACGAGCTTGGCGCCACGCCGCTTGATGAGGGGGACGATGCCGGCGATCTCCGGGCTTTCGCCGGAGTTGGACAGGGCGATGACCACGTCCTGGCCGGTGATCATGCCCAGGTCGCCGTGGCTGGCCTCGGCGGGGTGCATGAAGAACGCCGGCGTGCCGGTGCTGGCCAGGGTGGCGGCGATCTTGCCGGCGATGTGGCCGGACTTGCCCATGCCGGTCACCACCACGCGCCCCGGGCAGGCCAGCAGGATCTCGACGGCGCGGGCGAAGGCATCGTCGATGCGCGCGCGCAGATTGGCGATGGCGCCGGCCTCGATGTCCAGGGTGCGGCGCGCCATGGCCAGGATGTCGGCCGACGGAGGGCTTTGCAATGTCATAATGGGGCGAGAGTTTAGAACAACTTGACGTTCCACTGTGGCGCCCGCCGCGTCCGCTCGACCGTTTAACGGACATGACTTTGAGAAGACGCCCCGAAGCATGAAAGTCATGCCCGTTTCCCTCACCCCCAGCCCCTCTCCCGCCTGCGGGAGAGGGGAGCTTCGAGAAGTCGCCGTGCGACTTTCACACTAACCATCCGCCCCAGCGCCATGCCATCCGCCCTCGAACTCGCCCTCATCCTGCTGGGCTCCGGTGTTCTCGCCGTCGCCGCGCTGAAGGCCGCCGGCTTGCCGGCGCTGCTTGGCTACGTGCTCATCGGCATCGGCCTCGGGCCGTTCCTGCCGCCCATCGACGCCGCGTCGCCCGCGCATCACCTGGCCGAACTGGGGGTGGTGTTCCTGATGTTCTCCATCGGCCTGGAATTTTCCCTGACCCGCCTGAAATCCATGCGCCAGGCGGTGTTCGGCCTGGGCGGCCTGCAGGTGGCGATCACCATGTTCATCATCATGATCGTCGGCCAGACCCTGGGCTTCTCCTGGGAGGCCGGTTTGGCCCTGGGCGGCGCCCTGGCGATGTCGTCCACGGCCATCGTCAGCAAGCTGCTGGCCGAACGCGGCGAACTCGACAGCGAACACGGCCGGCTGATCCT
>JBBIIR010000114.1:0-6561 GCA_037446455.1 Hydrogenophilales bacterium
CCGCGTCCGTCGCCTCGGTGACGGACACCGCCCCCCGGCTTGTCCGGGGGGGTTTCCATTTGTGGACCTCGATATCCGTTACGTAAGGGGGCTGTAAGGCCTCGCGCGTAGCATCACCGCACCGTCCGAGGGGAAGGCGGACGCTTCTTCCTTTGGAGTGATGCCGTGGCAAAAACCGCAATGAACTGGGCGGCGATCGACGCCGACCCGCGCTTTCAGACCCTGCACAGAAAGAAGACCGCCTTTCTCCGGGGGCTGATGCTGTTCTCCGTGATCTTCTACTTCCTGCTGCCGATCGGCTCGGCCTTCTTCCAGGAATTGTTCAAGCTGAAGGTCTGGGGTCCGCTCAACGTCGGCATCGTCTTCGCCCTTTCGCAATTCATCGTCGCCTGGGCCATCGCCGGCATCTATGCGCGGCGCGCCAACCGGGAATTCGACGCGATGGCCGAAGAGATCATCCGCGACGCGCGGCACATCAAGTAAGGACCCCGCCATGAACCTGAAACTGATCGGCGGCGCCGCCGGCCTCGCCTTCCTCTGCGTCATCGTGTTCTCGCTCATGTTTCGCGACAAGCGCGCCGAGGAGATGTGGGACGAACTCTACGTGCGCCAGAACACGGGCATCCACGCGGAAGGCGCGACGGCGCACTGAAGCCCCGGCCCGACCCCACGTCCGCGACCCCCGGCCTGTCCGGGGGTTTTTCATTGGCGGGAAATAAAATCAGGTTCTTAAGTTTGCGTTAAGTCCCCATTCGGAAAATGCCATCCGCCAGACCACGATGTATGGCAACCGCCCGCAAACCTGAATGGAGATTTACATGAACAAGACCCTGATCGCTCTGCTCGCCGCCGCTTCCATGTTCGCCTTCGGCGCCGCCCAGGCCGCCGACGCCGCCAAGCCCGCCGACAAGGCCGCGCCCGCCGCCGTGGCCGCCACCGACGCCGCCGCCGCCAAGAAGGAAGCCAAACCCGCCAAGAAGGAAGCGAAGAAGGCTGACAAGGCCGCTGACGCCGCCAAGCCCGCCGAGCCCGCCAAGAAGTAAGCGTTCTCATGTCCTTTTTCAAGCGGGGTTCGCCCCGCTTTTTTCATGCCTGATCTCCCAGTCGTCGGACCTGGCAGGATAATTCGTCCATGAAACTGCTACTCGCCGAAGACGACCCGATGATCGGCGCCAGCCTGGTGCAGGGGCTCAAGCAGGCGGGCTTCGCCGCGGACTGGGTGCGCGACGGACGCGAGGCGCGCAGCGCCGTGCACGCTGGCGGCTACGCGCTGTTGTTGCTGGATCTCGGCCTGCCCGGCCTGGACGGCGTCGCCCTGCTGCGCGAACTGCGCCGCGACCAGATCGACATCCCCGTGCTGGTGATCACGGCGCGGGACGCGGTGACGGACAAGATCGCCGGCCTCAACCTGGGCGCCGACGACTACCTCACCAAGCCCTTCGACCTGAACGAACTCATCGCCCGCATCCATGCCCTGCTGCGCAGGCTGGGCGGCCGCGCGCAGAACCGCATGTGCCTGGGCGGCCTGTGCCTGAACCCGCTGACGCGGGAAACCAGCCTCGACGACCAGCCGCTGTCCCTGTCGCAACGCGAGTTCTCGCTGCTGGAAGCCCTCCTGCAAAAGCCGGGCGCGGTGCTCTCCCGCGAGCAGCTGGAAGACCGCCTCTACGGCTGGGGCGAGGAAGTGGCGAGCAACGCCGTCGAGGTCCACCTGCACAACCTGCGGCGCAAGCTGGGCGCCGACTGGATCCGCAACGTGCGCGGCGTCGGCTACAAGGTGGCGGAGCCAGCCGTCCCCGCGGACGCTGCGCCGACACGACGATGAACTCCATCCGCGGCCGCCTGCTGCTCTGGCAGATCAGCGCGCTGCTGCTGACCGGCATTCTCGCCAGCGTCGTCACCTACCTGCTGGCCTGGGACGGCTTCAACCGCATCCGCGATTTCGGCCTGGAACAGATCGCCCATTCGGTGGTGCGCCACGGCGTCGAATACGAAGACGACGAGGAAGTGCGCAACGATCGCGGCCAGTTCATCAGCCAGATCTGGGCGTCCGACGGTCGCCTGCTCAATTCCTCCATCGACGACATCGGTCCGCCGCTGCAACAGCCGGGCCTGCATGTCGTCGAGTGGGACCAGACCGAATGGCGCGTATATGCCCTCAAGGAGGGCGGCCTCACCATCCAGGTGGCGTCGAACATGGCCAACCGCGCGCGCAAGTTCGCACTGATCATTCCCTGGTTGCTGATCCCGCTGGGCGTGCTGGTGGTGGTGCTCGGCCTGCTCATCCGCGCCGCCGTGGCGCGCGCGCTGGCGCCCCTCGAACAGGTGCGCGGGGAGATCGTGCAGCGTGGCGCGCCGCGGCTGCAGGCGCTGGACAGCGCGGGCTTGCCGAGCGAGGTCGCGCCCCTGGTGGATGCCCTCAACGACCTGCTCGCGCGTCTGCACGGAGCCATGGCCGGCCAGCGCCGCTTCATCGCCGACGCCGCCCACGAACTGCGCAGCCCGCTCACCGCCATCCGCCTGCAATCCCAGCTCGCCAGCCGGGCGCCGGATGCCGCCGCGCGCGAGCACGCGCTGGAGCAACTGGCGGCGGGCGTGGATCGCGCCGCCCATCTGGTGGAACAACTGCTGAACATGGCCCGCCTCGAACCGGACGCGCGGCGCGTGCAATTCGAGCCGCTGGCCCTGGACGCGCTGATCAAGGAATGCGTCGCCGATTGCTCCGCCCAGGCCGACGCCCGCGGCATCGATCTGGGCGTGGGCGAGTGCGCGCCCCTCAGCCTGATGGGCGAGAGCGCGAGCCTGCGTATGCTGCTGCGCAACCTCATCGACAACGCCCTGCGCTACTGTCCGCCGGGGGCGCGCGTGGATGTCGAACTGCGCGCCGACGCGGAAACGGCGCTGCTCACGGTCGGCGACACCGGCCCCGGCATCCCGCCCGAGGCAAGGGAACGGGTGTTCGAGCGCTTCCAGCGGCTGGCCGGCGCGGAGGTTCCCGGCAGCGGCCTCGGCCTGGCCATCGCCAGGCAGGTGGCCGTCATGCACGGCGGCGAGATCCGGCTCGCCGACGCCCCTGGCGGCGGCCTGCGCGTGGAGATCCGTCTGCCGCTGCGGCACTGAGCCCTAAAACCGCCCAGCGCGCGGGCATTCCGTTTCCCTTTTCCCTTTTCCCTTTTCAAAACCGCCCCGCGCTAAGCTACCCGGGACATTCCAGCAACCCCGCCCGATGGCATAAGCTACGAATTTTCGTGCCAGCCACCCGCCATGCCCGCTCCCAACTCCCTCATCCTGGCCACCGCCGAACACCTGAGCCGCTTCGCGCCCTTCGACAGCATGGCGCGGGAACACCTGGTCTGGCTGGCGGAGCGGCTCAAGCTCGCCTACTACGGCAAGAACGAGGTGCTTTTGTCGCCGGAACACGGCGACGTCAAGCGCCTGGTCATCATCAAGCAGGGCGCCGTGCAGGTGGAGCAAAGCGGCGCGGGCGGCGCCTGGCTGGAACTGCACGAGGGCGAGTCCTTCCCGCTGGGTGCGCTGCTCGGCGGCCGCGTCGCGATCTCCACCTTCACCGCCCTCACCGACGTCTTCACCTATGAGCTGTCGGTCGACGAATTCCGCGAACTGCTGCGCCTTTCCGACGTGTTCCAGGATTTTTGCACGCGTCGCATCGCCGCCCTGCTGGAGCGCTCGCAGCGCAGCGTGCAGGCGCGCTACGCCGCGACCACGGCGGACCAGCAGTCGCTGCGCAGCCCGCTGTCCAGCATCGCCCGGCGCAAGCCGGTGACCTGCCGACCGGACACGCCGCTGCGCGAGGCCCTCGACACCATCCAGGAAAACCGCATCAGCGCCATCGTCGTGGTCGAGGTCGGCGACCGCCCGGTGGGCGTGTTCTCGGTGCGCGACCTGATCAGCCGGGTCATCCTGCCCGCCACCGACCTCGCCACCCCGATGCGCGAGGTGATGACGCCCAACCCGGTCTCCCTGCCCTCCAACGCGCACGCCTTCGAGGCCGCCATGCTCATGGCGCGGCACGGCTTCCGCCACGTGCTGGTGGCGGACGGCGGACGCCTCGTCGGCGTGATCTCGGAGAAGGACCTGTTCTCCCTGCAACGGGTGGGCGTCACCCAGATTTCCGCCACCATCCGCGGGGCCATGGATCTGGACACCCTGGTGAAGGCCTCCGAGGACATCCGCCAGTTGGGCCACAACATGATGGCCCAGGGCGTCGCCGCCGAGCAGCTCACGCAGATCCTGTCCACCCTCAACGACCTGCTCACGCAGCGCGTCATCGAACTGGAGTGCTCGGCCACCAAGGACTGCCGCGATCACTTCTGCTGGCTGGCCTTCGGTTCCGAGGGGCGGCTGGAACAAACCCTGTCCACCGACCAGGACAACGGTCTCATCTTCACCGTGCCCGAGGGCGAGACGCCGGATCAGGTGCGCGCCTGCCTGCTGCCGCTGGCCGAGCGCATCAACCGCGCCCTCGACGCCTGCGGCTTCCCCCTGTGCAAGGGCGGGATCATGGCGATGAACCCGAAGTGGTGCCTGTCCCTCGACGAATGGAAGACCTGCTTCGCGCGCTGGATCGATTCCGGCGACCCGGAGTCCCTGCTCAACGCCAGCATCTTCTTCGACTTCCGCCCCCTGCTGGGCCAGGAGAAACTGGCCGGGGAACTGCAAGCCTGGCTGCTGACCAGGACCACCGCCAACCCCCGCTTCCTGCACCAGATGGCGGCCAACGCCCTGCGCAACCGGCCGCCCCTGGGCCTGGTGCGCGATTTCGTGGTGGACGGCGAGGGCGACCAGGCCGACACCCTGGATCTCAAGCTCAACGGCACCACGCCCTTCGTCGACGCGGCGCGCGTCTTCGCCCTGGCCACCGGCGTGGCGGCCACCGGCACCGCCGCGCGCCTGCGCGGAGCGGCCCCGAAGCTGAACATCCCGGAATCCGAGGTGGAGGCCTGGCTGTCCGCCTTCTTCTTCATCCAGATGCTGCGGCTGAACGGCCAGCACGAGGAAATGCAGGCCGGCAAGGCGATGGACAACCGCATCGACCCGGAGGCGCTGAACGACCTGGACCGGCGCATCCTCAAGGAATCCTTCCGCCAGGCGCGCAAGGTGCAGGCCAGGCTGGCGCTGGACTACAAGGTGTAAGCGATGGGTCTGTTCGATCGCCTGTTCGGCCGCCGGCTCCAGCTCGATCCCGCCATCGCCGGCCAGCTGGAGGCCTGGCGCGGACGCGCCGAGGCCGATCTTTCCGCGGACTTCGACGCCACCCGCTACGTCGTGGTGGACGTGGAAACCACCGGCCTCGACCTGGCCCGCGACCGGCTCATCGCCATCGGCGCCTGCGCGGTGGAAAACGGCGAGGTGGTGATGGCCGACAGCTTCGAGATCGTGCTGCGCCAGGACCGCATCAGCGCCAAGGACAACATCCTCATCCACGGCATCGGCGGCGAGGCCCAGCGCGAGGGCCTGGAGCCGGCCGAGGCGCTGCTGCGCTTCCTGGATTTCCTCGGCAAGTCGCCCCTGGTGGCCTTCCACGTCACCTTCGACCAGACCATGATCAAACGCGCGGTCAAGGAGTATTTGGGCTTCGACTTCAAGCACCCGTGGCTCGATCTGGCCTACGTCATGCCCGGCCTGCTGCCGCAGTTCGCGCAGCGCTACCGCGCCCTCGACGACTGGTCCAAGCACTTCGAGATCAGCAATTTCGCGCGCCACAGCGCGCTCGCCGACGCCCTCGCCACCGCCCAGTTGTTCCTGTGCGCGCTGCCGCTGGCGCGCGACAAGCAGTCCTCCTGCTACCGCAACCTGCAGGACCTGGAGAAAGCGCAGCGCTGGATCAACTGGACCGGCTGACCCCGCCGATCGGCGGAGGGTTTGTGCGGCGCAAAATTAGCCCTTTCTAATCAACGGCTTATTTCTATTTCGAGTGGATTGAGCCGGCTTCTTTCCGGCTATACTCCGCGAGCCGCTGCGTGGCTGTCTGCGCACGGGTCTGGGGGAGGAGGGTCCGCTCACGCGGGCTTCCCAGACAGTGCCACCTTGTTTCCAAATGGAGGAGCGCAATGCAACTGACGGACAAGCACCGTGAGTATTGGAGCAAGAATCTGCGGCTGACCGCGGTTCTGCTCGCCATCTGGTTCGTAGTCACCTTCGTCGTGATCTGGTTCGCCAAGGAACTCAACGAAATCGTCATCGCGGGCTTTCCCCTGGCCTTCTACATGGGCGCCCAGGGAGCTTTGATCATCTACGTCATCATCATCTGGTTCTACGCGAAGAAGATGAACCAGATGGACAAGGACTACGGCGTCCACGAAGGGGAGGACTGACATGGCGACCGCGGCAACTTCCAACAAGGCCTTCTTCAATCAGTTGAAGAAGTACTACGGTTTCTACACCGGCGGCTTCATCGCCTTCGTCATCGTCCTCGCCATCCTGGAACAGATGGGGCTGCCGCCCAAATGGATCGGCTACATCTTCCTGGCGGCCACCATCGGCCTGTATGCCGGCATCGGCATCATGTCGAAGACCGCCGAGGTGTCGGAGTACTACGTC
>JBBIIR010000115.1:0-6523 GCA_037446455.1 Hydrogenophilales bacterium
CACGCCTCACGCCTCACGCCCTCAAAGCCAGACCATCAGCCCCGTCTCGAAGGGATGCGTGAGCATGTCGTGGTAGGGATAGACGCGCACGCGATAGAGCAGCTTGCCGCACATCTCGGGGGTCAGTTCCAGGCTGAACAGGGACTCCTTGCCCGCCGAGCCGTCCGGCGCCATCGGCAGAGCCTGCAGGTCGCGGTCCTGGCCCTGCTTGGAGGCGCGCCCGACCAGGATCTCGACGCGCACGTCCTCCGGCGCCAGGCCGTTGAGGTGGGCGGCGACGCGCAGATGCATGCTTTCGCCGAAGCCGAGGCGCTTGACCGGCTCGTCGACGCGGCGCAGGGAAACGCCGCCCCAGGCGTGGCTGACCTTGGCCTTCCAGGCGGCGACGCTCTGGCCGGCGGCGAAACCGTTCTCGGAATAGCGCCGCCACTGGCGCGAAGCGGGGCCGTAGAACTTGTTGACGTACTCGGTGACCATGCGCGTGGCGTTGAAGCGCGGCAGCAGGGTGGTGATGGAGCGCTTGGCCATGCGCACCCATTCCGTGGAAAAGCCCAGCTCGTGCCGCCGGTAGTACAGGGGGATGACCTGGTCCTGCAGGATTTCGTAGAGGTCGCGGCTGTCGTCGCGGTTGCGGCGGGCGTCGTCGAAGTATTCCGGCGCCGGCTTGATGGCCCAGCCGTTGCTGCCGTCGTAGCCCTCGTCCCACCAGCCGTCGGTGACCGACAGGTTGAGCACGCCGTTCATGGCCGCCTTCATGCCCGAGGTGCCGGAGGCCTCCAGGGGGTAGATGGGATTGTTCAGCCAGACGTCGCAGCCGGAAACCAGGCGGCGCGCGAGTCCCAGGTCGTAGCCCTCGACCATCAGCAGCTTGCCCTCGAACTCGGGCCAGCGCGAGATCTCGTGGATGCGGCGGATCAGTTCCTGGCCGGGGGTGTCGGCCGGGTGGGCCTTGCCGGCGAAGATGAACAGCACCGGCCGCTCGGAGTCGGAGAGGATGGCGCGCAGCCAGTCCATGTTCTCGAACATCAGGGTGGCGCGCTTGTAGGTGGCGAAGCGGCGCGCGAAGCCGATGGTGAGCACGTTGGGGTCGAGCGGGTTGGCGTGCTTGAGCATGCGCTCGAGGTGCGCCTCGGAGCCGTGATTGCGGGCGTGCTGCTGGGTGACGCGGTAATGCACGGAATGCAGCATCTGCGCTTTCAGTGCCTGATGCACCGACCAGAAGTGGTGGTCGGGGATGCTCTCGATCTTTTCCCAGAACTTGAGGTCGGTCAGGCGCCGGCGCCATTCGTAGCCCAGCTTGTTGTCGAACAGCTCCTGCCATTCCTGGGCCAGGAAGGAGGCGACGTGGACGCCGTTGGTGATGTAGTCCATGGGCGACTCCTCGGGGCGCACCTGCGGCCACATGTCCGCCAGGATGTGCGAGGAGACGCCGCCGTGGACGCGCGACACGCCGTTGTGGTGACGCGAGCCGTGCAGGGCCAGCTTGGTCATGTTGAAGTCCTGGCCGTGGCCGGCGCCGCCCAGCTTCATGAACTCCTCGCGCGAGACGCCGAATTCATTGCAGCACTGGCTGAAGTAGTCCCAGATCATGTCCTCGGCGAAGTGGTCGTGGCCGGCCGGCACCGGCGTGTGCGTGGTGAACACGGTGTTGGCCGCCACCACCTCGAGCGCGGCCTGGAAGGAAAGTCCCTTCGACACCTTGCGGCGGGTACGCTCCAGCACCAGGAAGGCGGCGTGGCCCTCGTTGATGTGGTAGGCCGTGGGCTTGACGCCGAGCTGTTCGAGGGCGCGGATGCCGCCGACGCCGAGAATGATTTCCTGCTGGATGCGGGTGTGCTTGTCGCCGCCGTAGAGCTGGTGGGTGATGTAGCGGTCCTCGGCGCGGTTGCCGGGCAGGTCGGTGTCGAGCAGGCACAGGCGCACGTGGCCGATGCGCGCCTCCCACACCTTCACTTCCACCTTGCGGCCGGGCAACTCGATGTGGATGTGGATTTCGCGCCCCTCCTCGGTGAGGGCGGGACGCACGGGCAGGTCGTCGAACTCGGAATCGGTGTAGGTGGCGATCTGGTTGCCGTCGTTGTCGATGCGCTGCGAGAAGTAGCCCTGGCGGTAAAGCAGGCCCACGGCGATGAAGGGCAAACGCAGGTCGGAGGCGGCCTTGCAGTGGTCGCCGGCGAGGATGCCGAGGCCGCCGGAGTAGATGGGAAAGCTCTCGTGGTAACCGAATTCGGCGCAGAAATAGGCGATCAGGTCGCCCGGCTTGAGCTCCAGCGGCATGTCGCGGCGCAGCGGCTCGCTCATGTAGGTGTCGAAGGCCGACAGCACGCGGTTGTAGTTGCCGAGGAAGATGTGATCCTCGGCCGCCTCGGTCAGCCGCTCCTCGTCCACCCGCTTGAGGAAGGCCTTGGGGTTGTGGTTGACGGCGTCCCACAAGCCGGGGTGCAGGCGCGCGAACAGCGTGCGCGTCGGCCGGTCCCAGGCATACCAGAGGTTGTCGGCCAGCTCGGACAGACGCGACAGGCGGCGGGGGATGCGCGGATTGACTTCGACGATGAACGAGGTGCCGGGCTTCATTGTTGGTTCTCCTTGGCGAGTAGCGGGTAGCTCGTAGCCGGTAGCCGGTAGCTGGATTTTTTCCGCGCCTTCGGCGCGCTGATCAAAAGCTACAAGCTACCCGCTGACTCTGATGAAATTCTCGCGGTAGTAACGGAGCTCGGCGATGGATTCTTGAATGTCGGCCAGGGCGGTGTGGCTGTTGGCCTTCTTGAAGCCTTCCTTGAGCTCCGGGCGCCAGCGCGCGGCCAGCTCCTTGAGGGTGGAAACATCCAGGTTGCGGTAGTGGAAATACGCCTCCAGCTTGGGCATGTGGCGCGCCATGAAGCGGCGGTCCTGGCAGATGGAGTTGCCGCACATCGGCGATTGCCGCTCGCCCACGTGGCGTTTCATGAAGGCGAGCACGCGCTGCTCGACCTCGGCCTCGCTCAGGGTCGAGGCCTTGACCTTGTCGATGAGACCGGACTTGCCGTGGGTGCTCTTGTTCCAGTTGTCCATGCCGTCGAGCACGGCGGCGTCCTGATGCACCACCAGCACCGGCCCCTCCTCCACCACGTCCAGATTCTTGTCGGTGACCACCAGGGCGATTTCCAGCACCCGGTCCCGATCCGGATCCAGTCCGGACATTTCCATGTCGATCCAGACCAGATGGGTCTCGTTTTGCGCCATTGCCGCCTCTTGCCGGGTGCGGGGAACAGGGCGGGCATTGTGGCATAATCGCCCGAACTCCCGCACATCGACGCTAACGGACATGACTTTGTAAGACACCCCGAAGCATGAAAGTCATGCCCGTTTCCCTCCCTTGCAGGGCGCGCCCCGGACTGCATTCCGGGGCCGTTCGGCGGGCGCGGAGCATGCTCCGCGAAACCCCCGCCTCACCCCCCAGCCCCTCTCCCGCCTGCGGGAGAGGGGAGCTTCAAGAGTCGCTGACGCGACTTTCACGTTAATGCCCTCATTCCAAAGCATTTTTCTTGCCGCCGTGATCCTTTCCAGCGGCCTGCGCCTGTGGCTGCTGCTGCGCCAGATGCGCCATGTCTGGCGGCATCGCGACACGCCCCCGGACGCCTTCCTGGGCCTCATCCCGATCGAGGAACACCGCAAGGCGGCCGCCTACACCCTGGCCAAGGCGCGCCTGGGCCTCTTGCACCTGGCCCTGGAAACCGGCCTGCTGCTGCTCTTCACCCTGGGCGGCGGCCTGCAATGGCTGCACGACCTGCTCGCCGCCCACCTGTCCTCGCCCCTGCTGGTGGGCACGGCGCTGCTCTTGGGCCTGGGCCTGATCAGCGCCGCCGCCGAACTGCCGCTGTCGGTCCTCGCCCAGTTCCGCGTCGAGGCCCGCTTCGGCTTCAACCGACAGACCCCGGCCGGCTTCGTCGCCGACCTGGCGAAGCAGACCCTGCTCGGCCTGCTCATCGGCGGCCCGCTGCTGCTGCTGGTGCTGTGGCTGATGGGCGTGATGGGCGAGAACTGGTGGCTGTGGGTGTGGGGCGTCTGGATGGCCTTCAACCTGCTCATCCTGGCCGTCTATCCCACCTTCATCGCGCCGCTGTTCAACCAGTTCACGCCGCTCGAGGACCAGTCCCTGCGCGAGCGCATCGAGCAGTTGCTGGCGCGCGCCGGCTTCCGCTCCAACGGCATCTTCGTCATGGACGGCTCGCGCCGTTCCAGCCACGGCAACGCCTACTTCACCGGCCTCGGCCGCAACAAGCGCATCGTCTTCTTCGACACCCTGCTGGCGCGCCTCGAACCGGCGCAGATCGAGGCCGTGCTGGCGCACGAACTGGGGCATTTCAAGCACCGCCACATCGTCAAGCGCATCGCCTTCCTGTTCGTGCTGTCCCTGGCCCTGCTGGCCCTGCTGGCCTGGGTGAAGGAAGCCGGCTGGTTCTATGCCGGCCTGGGCGTGGCCAGCCAGACCGACGCCACCGCCCTGGCCCTGTTCTTCCTGGCGCTGCCGGTCTTCCTGTTTCCCGCCACGCCGCTGATGAGCCTGTATTCGCGCCGCCACGAGTTTCAGGCCGACGCCTTCGCCGCCCGCCAGACCGATCCCGCGCATCTGGCGACGGCGCTCGTGCGGCTGTATCGCGACAATGCCGCGACGCTGACGCCCGACCCCTTGTATTCGCTGTTCTACGACAGCCACCCGAAAGCCGTGGAGCGTATTGAAAAGCTTGAGCGTTTCGGTCAACAATCCATCACCCCGCAACCCGCATGAGGTGACCGCCATGCAACGCCTGCTCCCCCTGACCCTGATCTTCCTCTCCGCCAACGTCCTCGCCGGCCCCTTCGACAAGGGCGACGCCAAGCAGGGCAAGACCACGCACCAGAAACTCTGCGCCGACTGCCACGTCGCCAAGTTCGGCGGCGACGGCAGCAAGATCTACACCCGCGCCCAGCGCCGCGTGAAGAACGCCTCCGCGCTGTCCCAGCAGATCACCACCTGCAACGCCATGCTCGGCACCAACCTGTTCCCCGAGGATGAACTGCATCTGGCCGCCTACCTCAACGGCCAGTACTACAAGTTCAAGTGACCCCCCGGGAAGCGCGGAGTCCCCCCGTTTCCCGTTTCCCGTTTCCCTTTTCCCTTTTCCCGTTCCCCGCCCCCCATGACCGACTCCTTCTGCGACCTCTCCAAAGGCAAGTGCAAACCCTGCGAAGGCGGCATCCCGCCGCTCTCCGACGATGAAATCGCCGGCCTCCTGCCGCGCCTGGCGCAGGACTGGAGCGTGGCCGACGGCAAGTTGCGGCGCGACTTCAAGTTCCGCGACCACTACATCACCATGACCTTCGTCAACGCGGTGGCCTGGGTCTCCCACCAGCAGGGCCACCACCCCGACCTGACGGTGGGCTACAACACCTGCCGGGTGGAATACGTCACCCACGCCATCAACGGCCTGTCGGAATCGGACTTCATCTGCGCCGCCAAGATCGACGCGCTGTTCGAGCTGTGACGGGAAATCGCGTCTGATGCCGTCGGGCCGCGTCGTCGCCGCCCACGGCCGCCACTTCCTGGTGGACGATGGCGAGGGCGTGGTGGAATGCGTGATGCGCGGCAAGAAGGGGGGAGTGACCTGCGGCGACCGGGTCGAGTACCAGCTCACCCATGCCGGCAGCGGCGTCATCGAGCGGGTCGAGCCGCGCGCCAATCTGCTCTACCGCTCCGACGAGCTGCGCGAGAAACTGATCTGCGCCAACGTCGATCTGGCGGTGGTGGTCACCGCCGCGGCGCCCTGCTTTCGCGAGGAGTTGCTGATCCGCTGCCTGGTGGCCTGCGCGGCGGCGGACATCCCCGCGCTGATCCTGCTCAACAAGACCGACCTGCCGCGGACAGCGGCCCTGGCCGAGCATCTTGGCGCCTACCGGGCTCTGGGCTATGAACTGCTCGCCGTGTCCGCCCTGGGCGATCTCAGCGAGCTGGAAGCCCGCCTGGCCGGCCGCGCCAGCGTGCTGGTGGGCGGCTCCGGCATGGGCAAGAGCAGCCTGCTCAACCGCCTGGCGCCCGGCGCCGACGCCGTCACCGGGGAGATCTCCCAGGCCCTGGACGCCGGCCGCCACACCACCACGCACGCGCGCCTGTACCGGCTGCCGGCCGGCGGCGAGGTGATCGATTCGCCCGGCATGCAGGAATTCGGTCTGCGCCACCTGGACGCCGCCGCCCTCATGGCCGCCTTCCCGGAAATCCAAGCGCGTCTGGGCGAGTGCCGCTTCTACAACTGCCGGCACCTCGGCGAACCCGGCTGCGCCGTGCGCGCGGCGGTGGAAAGCGGCGCCATGATGCCCATGCGCTACAAGGTGTATCAGTCACTGCTCGGACAACTGGCATCGATGCACTGATCCCGGCGCGGCGGGCGGCGCGCCCTACTCCGGCCAATGCTTGATGTAGCGCTTGAGCAGGGCGTTCTCGAAGTTGGCTTCCTTCAGGCAGGCGCGCGCCACGTCGTGGAAGGAAATGACGCCGGCCAGCCGGCTG